>CAYTJS010000145.1:0-9250 GCA_964438115.1 uncultured Iamiaceae bacterium | reverse complement strand
CGTGATCGGCCCGGCCGTGGCCGTCACCGGCGACGACCCCCAGGACCGGCTCCTGGGCGCCTTCGGGCGGGACCCCTCCCCCGACGACCCCCTCGCCGCCCTGGTCCGCTTCAACGACGCCTTCGGCCGCCAGGACGTGGACGGGATCATGGCCGCCATGACCGAGGACTGCGTCTTCGAGGACACCTCACCCCCCGACGGCGGTCGTCACGAGGGCCAGGCGGCGGTGCGGGCCGCCTGGGAGGCCCTGTTCGCGGCCAATCCCGACGGGGTCTTCACCACCGAGGCGGCCCGGGTCGCGGGGTCCACCGCCACCTACCGGTGGGTCTACGACTGGGGCGGCGGTCACGTGCGTGGCGTCGACGTCTTCCGGGTCGCCGACGGCAAGGTCGCCGAGAAGCTCTCCTACGTCAAGGGCTGACCCGGCCGCCTCAGGGCAGGGGCGAGCGGCCCCCGCTGGCCCGGTCGGCGGCGGCCAGCAGCTCGTCGCGGAAGGCCGGATGGGCGATGGCGGCCAGGGCCAGGCCCCGCTGGTGCACGGTGAGGCCCTGCAGTTCGGCGGCGCCGTACTCGGTGATGATCACGTCGACCTGGTGCCGCGGGGTGGTGATCACCGTGCCCGCCTCGAACCAGGGCAGGATCCGGGACCGGATCGCGCCGTCGCGCTGATAGGTCGAGGGCAGGCAGAGCAGCGACCGGTCCCGCAGCTCGAGGGCGGGGCCGGCGACGAAGTCCTCGGCGCCGCCGATGCCGGAGAACTGCGTCCCGCTGAGGGTGTCGGCCACGACCTGGCCGTGGATGTCGACCGCCAGGGCGGCATTGATCGTCACCATGTCGCGGTTCTTGGCCATGACCTCGGGCGAGTTCACGATGTCGACGGGCAGGAAGGCGACGTCCTCGTTGCCGTCCAACCAGGTGTAGAGGTCGGGGGTGCCGGCGGCGAAGGTGCAGATGGACAGGCCGTCGTAGAGCCCCTTGCGGTTGGTGACCTTGCCCGCCTGGTGGAGGTGCATCAGCCCGGAGGTGAACATCTCGGAGTGGACCCCGTAGTCGCCGCCGTCGCCCTCGGCCAGGATCGAGGCGACCATCGACGGCACGGCGCCGATGCCGGTCTGGAGGGTGCAGCCGTCGTGCACGAACGAGGCGACGTGGCCGGCGATGGCCCGCTCGACGTCACTGGCCACCGGGTCGTCGAGCACGAAGGGATGGCGGTCGGACTCGACCAGCAGGTCGATCTCGTCGACGTGGAGGGCGTGGCGGTGCTCGGGCCCCAGGCCCCGGGTGCGTGGGTAGGCGGGACTGACCTCGACCACCACGACCCGGTCGGGGTCGGCGGCGGCCCGGTGCAGTTCGGCCACGCTGGCCCCGGCGTGCAGGGACAGGCTGCACCAGCCGTCGGCGTCGGGCGGGGCGGCGGTGATGGCCATCACCCGGGGCGCCTGCTGCTCGAGGACCGGGATGAAGCGGCGGAAGTCCGCCGGGGCGAAGCTGATGTTGGCCCCGCTGTCGCGCAGCGCCCGTTCGAGAGGCCCGTAGAAGCCGCTCAGGTAGTGGACGTTGGGATGGGCGAACACGTTGCTGAGCACGGTCAGCAGCGCTCCGTAGATCCGGAGGTCGACCCAGTCGTCGCGCTCACCCAGCGCCTCGAGGTAGGCGGCGGGCTGGCCCGGACCGAGGCCGAGGCCCAACCGGTCGTCCACGCGGAGCTCGGCGGCCGCCTCGACCGCGCTCAGGACCCGCATGGTCACTCGCCTCCCATGAGTTCGGTGAGCTCGGCCCGACTGGAGATGCCGAGCTTGTCGTAGACGCGGCCCAGGTGGTTGTCGACCGTGCGCACCGACACGAAGAGGCGCTCGGCGATGTCCTTGGAGGTGATGCCGCTGGCTGCCAGGACGGCCACCTCCCGCTCCCGCTTGGTCAGGGCCACCGGCTCGTCGGGCAGGACCAACCCCGGCGTCCGGGCCCCGGGGCACCGGTCGGCCCAGGAGGCGGCCCGCCGCGACCACGCGGTGGCCTCCCGGGACCGATTGCGCCGCCGCAGTTCGGCGGCGGTCCCGAACCCGGCCTCGGCGGCCAGCAGGAGGGCCCCGAGGGCAGCCAGGTCGTCGGCCGCGGCCCCGAGCTCGTCGGGGTCGGCGGCAACCATGGCGGCCACGTGCCGGTGCCGGGCCCGACCCAGCGAGCCGATCGCCTCGGGATCGAGGCCGGCCAGGCCGGCGAGGGCCTCCTCGGGAGCGCCCAGGCGGGCCTGGTCGTGCAAGACCATCGCCGCGAAGGGGACCAGCCCGTCGACGCGGGCCCGCTCGGCGCCTTCGGCGATGTGGGCGAGGGCCTCGGCCGGGTGGCCGGCGGCGGAGGCCGCCCAGGCCCGCGCCCGGTGGCGGTTCACCCCGTGGAAGTCAGCCGGGTGGCCGATGGCGGCCTCTTCGTCGAGCACGGCGGCGGCGGCTTCGGCGTCGCCCTGCCAGGCGTGGACCAGGGCCAGGCCGAGCAGGGCCCACCCCAGGGGGCCGTGGTGGTTGACGAACCGGAAGAGGCCCGAGGCCTCGGTCCACCAGCGACCGGCCTCCTCCATCTGGCCCCGGTCGAGGGCGAGCACCCCGCGGGCAAGGGAGTAGAAGGCCCAGCCGGCGGCATCGTCCTCCCGCAGCGCTCGCTCGTAGCCCTCCTCGGCCATGACGGCCGCTCCGGCCAGATCACCCTCGTACGCCGCGGCGAGGGCCTGGGCGACGCCCAGGAGCGACGGTTCGTAGAGGTTGAGCCAGCCCGAGGCCGAGGCGAAGGCGCGTAGACCCTTGTCGAGGGCGGCCCGGGCCTCGTCGTAGCGGCCGATCACCGGCAGGCCGAGACCACTGGCCAGGGCGGCCTGGATGACGGTCCGCTCGTTGGTGGTCTCGAGCAGGGGCAGGGCCCGGGTCACGCCGTCGACGATGCGGCCCGAGGTGACCTCGAGGACGCTGTTGAGGCTCTCGAGCTCGGCCCGGTGCTCGGGCTCGGTGATCCGGGACCGACCCTCGTCGATGGCGGCGAGCGCCGCATCCAGGTCGCCGTCGCGCCAGTAGCGGTTGTACACGCGGACCCGCACGAGGGTGACCCGCTGCGAGTCGTCGGCGGCCGTGTCGTCCAGGTCGGCCAGTACGTCCTCGGTCTCCTCCGACCGCCCCAGGGTGTAGAGGGCATCGGCCAGGATCTGGCCGGAGGCGAAGTCGGCCTGGAGGTCGTGGGCCGCGCCGGCCAGGCGCAGGGCGGTGCTGATGTCGTGGGCGAAGCTGGCCTGGCGGGCCGCCTCGATCAGCACTTCCCGCGAGGTGTCCCCCCCGGCGTCGACCCGCCAGATGGCGACCTTCAGCACGTCGGAACGCCGACGGCTGCCGCAGGCCTCGATGGCGTCAGCCAACTGCCGCTTGACCTCGCGGGCGCGCACGAGCGGGGTCTGTTCCCGGACGACCTCGCCGTGGACCGGGTGGGCCAGGCTGGCCTCGAACCGCCGGCCGTCCATCGCCGTCTCGACCAGGCCCTTGCGCTCGAGGCGGACGAGGGCGTCGGCCCCCACCAGGGTGGCGAGGACGTCGACGCCCAGGGGCTCGCCGAAGGCGATCAGCTCGAGCATCGCCAGCTCCTCGTCGTCGAGGCCGGCCAACCGCTCCCCCACCAGGTCCTGGAGCCGGCCCGAGGGCGAGATGGTGCCGACGATGCGCCACAGCCCGCCCTGCTCGACGAGGCTCCCGCCGTCGAGGCCCGAGAGCACCAGCTCGCGCAGGTACTGGAGGTTGCCCTCGCTCGTCTCCCACAGTTCCTGCTGGGCGGCGCCCTCGACCTGGGCACCGAGCACCCGCTCGACCAGTTCCTCGGCGTGGGGCCGGTCCAGCGGCCCGACGTCGATGCGGTCGCACAGCCCGTTCTTCCACACCGCCTGGACGGCGTCGGGGGCGGGCTCGCCGGTGCGCACGGTGGCCACCGCGAAGACCGTGCCGGCGGAGACAAGTTGCTGGAAGAGCAGGGCCGAGGCGTCGTCGAGCCACTGGGCGTCGTCGACGAACAGCAGCAGGCGCCGACCGCCGCTGCGCTGCATGAGACCCTCGGTGGCCTGCCCGAGCATGGCCACGCCCCGCTCGACGGCCAGGGTGGCGGGGGGCAGGATCGGGGCCAGGGCCCCGAACGGGATGCCCCGGGCCGACTGGCTGGCGACCACCCGCTCGACGTGGAACCCGGCGTCGGCGCCGAGGTCGGCGATCTCGGTCCCCAGCCGGGTCTTGCCCACTCCTGCGGGGCCGGCCAGGACCATCCCCGAGAGGTCCTGTCGCCGCAGCAGCCGGCGGGCCTGGTCGAGGATCTCACGACGGCCGATGAGCGGCCAGGCAGAACGCGGCATAGGCGCCTCGCATCATCGCAGAGGCCCCCGCCCGGTGACGACTCGCGGCGCCGCCCCGGGCCCGGACTCAGGATTGCGCGTAGATGACGCCGTAACGGGTGCGCACGGCGGCGTTACCGGCCATTCGGTTCATCCAGCCCGTGCGGACGTTGGCCCAGGTGCCTGGCGCCACCCCCTGTTCCTGCAACCAGGCCTCGGCCTCGTCGGGCCCGCCGAGCGGCTGACGGGTCATCAGGGCGGTGATGCGGGCGTACTGGTCCAGGCTGACCCCGTCGATGGGCGCGAACGCCGGGTCGTCGGGGTCGATCGGCGGGGCCGACACCTGACCGGCGGCGACCTGCTGGGCCAGGTCCGGAGCCTGGCGGGTCCAGGCCGCGGCGTCCTCCATCGCCTTCTCGAAGTCCTTGAAGAGCCCCATGACGGGTCGTCCTTTCGCTCTTCGTCGTCGACCACTGGCATTCCCGCCAGCCGCCAGTGTCGACGACGGAGCGAACCGGCGCCTGAGTAGGCAGTACTCAATCGCGCCCGGCGCCGGGCCTCAGGCGAGGTCGAGCGCGATCAGGCGCCGCGCCACCACGGGCCCCTCGGCCCCGGGGCCGCGGTCAGGCGAACTCGCACTTCCCGGCGTCGAGGACGACCCGGCCGTCGCCACCGGCGGTCTGGAAGACGGCCTCGTTGCCGTCGACCCACATGTTCACGGTCAGCGACTCACCCGGGAACACCGGCGACGAGAAGCGGCCGTCCATGGCCTTGAAGCGGGCGGGATCGCCGTCGCAGAGGGTGTGCAGCAGGGCCCGGCCGGTGAAGCCGAAGGTGCACAGGCCGTGCAGGATCGGCCGGTCGAAGCCGGCCAGGGCGGCGAAGCTCGGGTCCGAGTGGAGCGGGTTGCGGTCGCCGGACAGGCGGTAGATCAGCGCCTGCTCGGGCCGGGTCTCGTAGGTGACCGAGTGGTCGGGGGCCCGGTCCGGCGCCACGTTCTGGGGTCCCGACGGCCCCCGGTCGCCGCCGAAGCCCCCCTCGCCCCGGATGAAGGCCGACATGGTGGTGTCGAACAGCGGCTCGCCGGTGGCGGCGTCGACCGCCTTGGTCTCCATGACGACGAGGGCGCCCTTGCCCTTGTCGTAGATGCCGGTGATCTCGGTCTGGCTGCGCAGCGTGCCCGAGACCGGCAGGGGCTGGTGCAGACGCACGCCCTGCTCACCGTGGACGAGCATGGCCCAGTTGAAGTCACCGAGGTTGGCCAGGCCACCCCCGCCGCCGGTGGCCATGAGGACCACGGGCATGGTGGGCAGGACCTTCTGCTCCACGTCGATGGAGTTCTCGGTGACGAAGGCGAGCTCGTCGGTGCCCGCCCCCACGCCCAGGGCGTAGAGGATGGCGTCCTTCGAGTCCCAGCTGGCTTCGGCCGGGTCGCTCTTCGAGCCGACGGCGTCGAGGTTCAGGGGCATGGTTCCCTCCAGGGATGGCGCGGGGCGCTACTTGTCGTTGCCGAACATGTCGGCGTTGGGGCGGGCACTGGCCATGAGCTCGGCGACCTTGGCGCCGATCTCGGTGGGGTCGTCGGTGGGCTCGGTGGTGGGGCCACGGTGCCAGCCCTCGGCCACCGCCAGCTCCCGGCCCGACACCTGGAACACCCGGCCGGTCACGTCCTTCGAGTCGGGGCTGGCCAGCCAGGTGACGATGGGGGCGATCCAGCGCGGGTGCATGGACGCCTTGGTCTCCTCGTCGAGCTGGCCCATGCCCAGGTTCTCGGTCATGCGCGTCAGGGCGGCGGGGGCGATGGCGTTGCAGGTCACGCCGTAGCGCTCCAGCTCCATGGCGGCGATGACCGTGAAGGCGGCGATGCCGGCCTTGGCGGCGCCGTAGTTGGTCTGGCCCACGTTGCCGTAGATGCCCGAGGGCGAGGTGGTGTTGATGATGCGGGCGTCGACCGTCTCGCCCGCCTTCACCTGCTCGCGCCAGTAGCCGGCCGCGTGGCGGGTCGGGGCGAACGTGCCCTTCAGGTGGACGGCCATGATGGCGTCCCACTCCGACTCGTCCATGTTGACGAGCATCCGGTCCCGCAGGATCCCGGCGTTGTTGACGAGCACGTCGAGCCGCCCGAAATGGTCGACCGCCTGACGGACCATGTCGCCACAGGCGTCGAAGTCGGCCACGTTGGCCCCGTTGGCGATGGCCTCGCCACCCATGGCCTCGATCTCGGCCACGACCTGCTGGGCCGGGCTGGCGTCCGCGCCCGCCCCGGCCATGTCGCCGCCGAGGTCGTTGACGACGATCTTGGCGCCCTGGCCGGCCAGCATCAGGGCGTACTCCCGCCCGATCCCCCGGCCCGCGCCGGTGATGAGGCAGACGCGCCCCTCGCAGATCCCGCTCATGGTCCTTGGTTCCCCTGTGTCACGTCGAGGGCGGTCGGGCCGCCCGGGTCGAGCGTCGAGTCTCCCACCGACGGCGAGTGGTCGGCGAATCTGGTCGGGCCCCTCGCCCGTGGGGTGACGCCGGATGTGGCCGCCCAGACGCCACAATGGCGGGGCCATGCGCCGCCGGAAGATCCTGAAGGGCGTGGCCATCGCGATCCCGCTCGTGCTGGTGGCCGCCGCCGTGATCACCTGGGTCGTCGACACGCGGGTGCACAGCGACAAGGTCGCCCGCAACGTCACCCTCGCCGGCGAGGCCGTGGGCGGCTTCGGCCGGGAGGACCTCGAGGCCCGGGTCGAGCGCCTGTCCGAGTCGTACCTCGAGACACCGGTGGTCATCACCTCCGGCGACCGCACCTTCGAGACCACCGTCGGCGAACTGGGCGCCGAGGTCGACCAGGAGGCCACCGTCGAGGCCGCCCTCGCCGTGGGCCAGGACCCGGTGTCGTGGTACCAGCGACTCCTGGCCGACGAGGTCGCCCCCGTCGTCGTCACGGTCGGGCAGAACTCGGTGAGCGCGGCCCTGACCGACCTCGAGGGCTCCGACCGCGTGACGCCCATCGAGCCCACGATCCAGCACTCCGGCTTCGGCTTCGTCGTCGTCCCCGGCGAGGCGGGCCGGGGCATCCCCGCCCCCGAGGTCATCGACCAGGTGGTGGCCGGCGCCGCCGCCGGCGAGGACCCCGTCACCGTCTCGGTCGAGGTCACCGAGATCGCCCCCCGCTTCACCGACGCCGACGCCGAGGCCCTCGCCGTCGAGGCCAACGACCTGACCCGGGGCGGCATCACCATCAACGCCGGTGGCGAGTCGGCCGAGGTGAGCGCGGCCCAGATCGGGCCCTGGATCACCGCCCGGGCGGGCGAGAACGGGCTGCGCCTGGCGATCGACCGCGAGGCGGCCAGCGAGGACCTGCCCGGGATCCTGCCCAACGTGGGCGAGCCCGCCCGGGCGGCGTCGTTCAACGTCGTGGGCGGCCGTCCGGTCGTGGTGGCCGGCCGCTCCGGGACGGGCTGCTGCGCCCCCGGCTCGGCCAACCGCCTGATCCAGGCCCTCCGCAACGGCGACGAGAGCGTCGACCTGGAGCTCACGGTCGTCCGCCCCGAACGGGACGTCGAGTGGGCCCGCAGCCTCGGCATCGTCGAGGAGATCAGCCTCCCCGACCAGGAGCCCTGCGCCTCCTACGACGCCGAGGGCTGCCGGCGCAGCACCCACCACGACTGCTGCGAGAGCCGGGTCACCAACATCCACCGGATGGCCGACCTGGTCCGGGGTTACATCATCCCGCCCAACGGCGGGCACTTCTCGATCAACGAGCACGTCGGTCCCCGCACCGTCGAGAACGGCTTCGTCGAGGCCGGCGCCATCGAGAACGGCGAGCACGTGAGCGCCGTCGGCGGCGGCGTGTCGCAGTTCGCCACCACCATGTTCAACGCGGCCTTCTTCGCCGGCCTGGACATCCCGAACTACCAGTTCCACACCGAGCACCTGAGCCGTTACCCCTACGGCCGCGAGTCGACGGTGTCGTATCCCTCGCCGGAGTTCCGCATCGTGAACAACACGCCCTACGGCGTGCTCATCTGGCCGACCTACACCGACACCAGCCTCACCGTGCACCTGTACTCGACCCGCTACGCCACCGGCGCCCAGACGGGCCAGAGCACCAGTCCCCGGGGCTCCTGCATCGACGTCACCACCCAGCGCACCCGCACCTACGTCGACGGCCACACCGAGACCGACACCTTCTCGGGCTACTACCGCACGGCCGGCTCGACCTGCTGATCCCCGGCGGGGGGTGACGATCGTCACGATCGCGGCGACACTGGTGGGGTGAGCGACCAGCACCTCGAGTACACGCCCCGCATGAGCGACGCCGACAAGCTCATGTGGACCATCGAGCGCGATCCCCTCCTGCGCTCGACCATCACCTCGGTGGTCGTGCTCGACCGGGCCCCCGACCGCGAGCGCCTCCGGGCCAAGATGGACCGGGCCAGCCGCACCGTCGTCCGCCTGCGCCAGCGGGTCATCGGCAACGCCCTGTCCTTCTCGCCGCCGCGGTGGGAGGTCGACCCCCACTTCGACCTCGACTACCACCTCCGGTTCGTCAGCTCGGCCGACGGGTCGATGCGCAGCCTCTTCGACCTGGCCGAGCCCGTGGCCATGCAGAGCTTCGACCGGGCCCGGCCGCTGTGGGAGTTCGTGGTCGTCGAGGGCCTCGAGGACGGCAAGGCCGGGCTGATCATGAAGGTGCACCACGCCCTCACCGACGGTGTGGGCGGCGTGAAGCTGCTCCTCGAGACCTTCGACGCCGAGGCCGATCCCGACGAGCCCGGCGAGCTGCCCGAGGAACCGCCGGTGCACGTGATGAGCCAGGTCGAGCGCTTCTTCGACGCCCTGGCCCACGAGCAGCGCCGGGCCCTGGTCATCGCCAAGCGGTCGGCGGGCGTGGTCGGCCAGGCCGCCCTG
>CAYTJS010000144.1:0-9297 GCA_964438115.1 uncultured Iamiaceae bacterium | reverse complement strand
GGTCCACCGCGAGGGCCACGTCGAGGTCCAGTCCCCCGATGAGGGCGGCGGCCGACAGGAGGAGGAGCCGACGCACCGGGCGGACGCTAGCGACCGGCGCCGCGGTTCTCAGGTCGCCCGGCGGCGGGGCACCACCCGCCGGGTCAGGTCCCAGAGCGTCCGCGCCCCACCGGCCGGATCGTGACGGGCCGAGACGGGCCGGCACGCGGCGGTGAGGAAGGCGAGGGTGGCGGCGGTGAAGAGGTCCCAGTCGGGCGCTCCCGTCCCGTCCCCGGGGCGACGGGCGTCGACGGGCCCGGGATCGATGCCCCGCCGCAGGTCGAGGCCCTGGGCCAGGCCCATGAGGGTCACGGCGATGGCCTCGAGGTCGAACGGGGGCCGGGGCTCGAGACCGTGGCGGGGGAGGTGCTCGCCGATGAGGGCCGACCACCGGGCGGTCGCCTCGCGGGACCACTCAGCCAGGCGGGCGTCGATCTCCTCGTCGCCGTAGCACTGGAGGACGAGGGTGAGCCGCTCCCGCTCGGGGTGGTCGGCCAGGTCCCGGAACGCCGTGGTGGCGACCAGGTGGACCACGTCCTCGAAGGCCGTCCCGTCGTCGACCACCGCCGCCATCTCGGCCCCGGCCTGGGTGGCGGCGGGGAAGGACTCGGGGGCGAGGAGCAGGTCGATCAGGTCGTCGCGGTAGTCGTCCTGGCTGTCCCAGTAGTGGTAGACGGCACCGATCGTGAGGTCGAGTCGCTCGGCGATGTCACCCACCCGGACGTGGTCGAGGGGCTCGCCGATGGGGTGCTCGTAGACGTGATCGCGGCCGGCCTCGAGCAGGGCCCGGCGGGCCTGGTCGGGCGGGAGCCGCTGGCGTCGGGTCCGGCGGCGGCGGGTGGCCACCCGCCCATCCTAACGATCACTAGGTACTAGGGAAGCTCGCTGCGGAAGCGGGCGGCCGCCTCCTCCAGGTCGACGAGGGGTGGGGGGTAGTCGATGCCCGCCCCGGCGAAGGTCCCCAGCACCTTCCACGGCTCGTGCACCGCCCCGCCCTCGAGCGTCGCCAGCTCGGGCACCCAGCGCCGGACGTAGGTGCCCTGGGGATCGAAGCGGTGGGCCTGGCGGAGGGGGTTGAAGATCCGGTTGGGCCGGGTGTCGCGGCCGGTACCGGCCACCCACTGCCAGTTGGCGGCGTTGTTGGCCACGTCGCCGTCGACCAGCCACCGGTCGAAGTGGGCGGCCCCGTGGCGCCAGTCGATGCCCAGGTGCTTGGTCAGCAGGGACGCCGTGATCATCCGGGTCCGGTTGTGCATCCAGCCGGTCGTCAGGAGCTGGCGCATCCCGGCGTCGACGATGGGCAGCCCGGTCCGACCGACCTGCCAGGCGGCCAGGGCCTCGGGGTCGTCGCGCCAACGGCGCCCGCGGTCGACGAGGTCCTCGCGGGACAGGGACGGCCAGGCGTGGGTGGTCTGGTGGTGGAAGTCCCGCCAGCACACCTGCCGGGCGAAGTCGTCACCACCCGGTCGGCCGGCCACCCAGGCCACCAGCTCGCGGGCCGAGAGCGTGCCCAGGTGCAGGTGGGGGCTGAGCTGCGAGGTGACGTCGCCGGGCAGGTCGTCGTGGCCCTCGTCGTAGCCGGCGAGGTGCTCGTCGATCCAGGCCCGGGCCCGGGCCCGGGCCGCCACCTCGCCGGCCGGGCCGGACTCGGGCGACACCGGTCCGGGGGTCAGGGCGCCCGGGTCGGGCAGCGGACCGGGATCGACGCCGTCGGGGAGGGGCACCCGCCCCGGCGCCTGTGCGACGGGGCGCAGCGGCGTGTCGACCCAGGCCCGCCAGTAGGGGGTGAAGACCTTGTAGGGCTCGCCCCCGCCGGTGCGCAGGACATCGGGCGGGACCACGGTCACCCCCGGGTGGAGGCGCAGCTCCAGGCCCTCGGCGGCCGCCGCCCGGGCCAGGCGCCGCTCGCGGGCCTGGGCCAGGGCGCTCACGTCGGCGGCGGTGTGGATCGTGGTGGCCCCCACCTCGCGGGCCAGGGCCAAGGCGACGGTGACGGGGTCGCCCCGCCGAACCACGAGGTCGCCACCCCGCTGCTGCAGGGCCGAGCGCAGGTCGGCCAGGGCCAGGGTCAGGTGCCGGGCCCGGTTGGGCGAGCCCGGGCCGGCGGCGAGGACGGCCTCGTCGACCACGAACAGGGGCACGACGGCGTCGGCCTCGCGGGAGGCGGTGGCCAGGGCCGGGTGGTCGTGGACCCGCAGGTCACGGTTGAACAGGACGACGGCGACGCGCATCCCGGTGGGTTGTAGCGCGGCAGGGCCGCCCGTCCTCAGGCCAGGACGCGGGCGAGGGCGTCGACGATGCGGTCGACCTGCTCGTCGGTGGTCACGAGCGGCGGGCACATGGCCAGCGCCGAGCCCAGCGGACGGACGATCACACCCTCGCCGAGCAGGCGGTCCCGGACGGCGGCGGCGTCGCCCCCCGGCACCTCGACCGCCCAGACGGCCCCGAGGCCACGGACCTCGGTCACCAGGCCGTCGTCGCGCAGGCTGCGCAGCCCGTTCGCCAGCCGTTCGCCCATCACGAGCGCCCGGTCCAGCAGGCCCTCCCGCTCGATGACGTCGAGGTTGGCCAGGGCGGCGGCGGCCGCCGTGGCGTGGCCCGAATAGGTGTGGCCGTGGCGCAGCACGAACCCGGCGTCGGCCTCGAGGGGCTGGTGGACGGCGGCGCCCACGACCACCCCACCGAGGGGCACGTAGCCGGAGGTGACGCCCTTGGCGAAGGTGATGAGGTCGGGGCGCACGTCGAAGTGCTCGGCCCCGTACCAGTGGCCCAGGCGGCCGAAGGCGCAGATGACCTCGTCGAGGATCAGGTAGGCGCCGTGGTCGTCACACAGGCGGCGCAGCTGGGGCAGGTAGCCCTCCGGCGGGGGGAACACGCCGCCCGCGCCCTGCACCGGCTCGCTGATGACGGCGGCCACCTCCTCGCCCCGTTCGGCGAAGAGGGTGGCCATGGCCTCGATGTCGTCACCGGGAACGTTCACCACGTCGGGCAGCAGCGGCCCGAAGCCCGTCTGGTTGTCGGGGATCCCCTGGGCGGAGGTGCCGCCGTAGGTCACCCCGTGGTAGCCGGCGCTGCGGCTGACGACCAGGGTGCGCTGGGGGCGGCCGCCCCGCACATGGGCGATGCGGGCCAGCTTGAGGGCGGAGTCCACCGCCTCGGAGCCGGAGCTGACGAGGAAGACCCGGGGGTCGTCGACCGGGGCGAGACCGGCCAGGCGGGTGGCCAGGTCGTCGGCGGGGCCGTTGGTGAAGGGGTCGAAGCAGTGGTAGGCGTGCAGCGTCCGTACCTGGGCGGCCACGGCGTCGGCCACCTCGGCCCGGCCGTAGCCCACGGTGGCGAACCACAGGGCCCCCATGGCGTCGACGTACTCGTTGCCGTCGGAGTCCCAGACCAGGGCCCCCTCGCCCCGGGCGACCGAGACGAAGTGCTCCGGGGGCGACGCCGGCTTGGCGAAGGGGTGCAGCAGGGCGGGCAGGTCGGACACGGCGGGGCTCCTGTTCACGGCGTGGCCCCGCGCTCGCGCTCCTTCAGCTCGCGGCGCAGGATCTTGCCACTGGGGTTCTTGGGGATGGCCTCGACGAAGGCCACCTCGCGCACCTTCTTGTAGGGGGCGACACGCTCCTCGACGAAGGCCATCACCCCGGCGGCGTCGAGGTCGGCGCCCTCGCGGACCACCACGAAGGCCTTGGGGATCTCGTCGGTGCCGTTGCCCGAGTCCTTGGGGATGACGGCCACGTCGGCCACGTCGGGGTGCTCGATGAGCACCGCCTCCAGCTCGGCCGGGGCGATCTGGTACCCCTTGTACTTGATCATCTCCTTGGCCCGGTCGTGGATGGTCACGTAGCCGTCGTCGTCCACGGTGACGATGTCGCCGGTGCGCAGCCAGGTGCCGTCGGCGTCGGTGACCAGGGTCTCGGCGGTGGCGTCGGGCCGGTTGAAGTAGCCGGCCATGACCTGGGGGCCCTGCACCAGCAGCTCGCCCACCTCGCCCACACCCAGCTCCTCGCCCGACAGCAGGTCGACGACCTTCTGGCGGGTGTCGGCGACCGGGGGCCCCACGGTGCCGGGGCGGTCGACGCCCAGCTCGCTGATGTGGGTGACGGGGCTGGCCTCGGTCATGCCGTAGCCCTGGACGACCTCGACGTCGTACTGCTCGGCGACGCGGCGGGCCACGTCGACGGGCAGCGGGGCGGCGCCCGACATCACGAAGCGCACGCTGCTCAGGTCGGCGCCGAGCTGCTCGCCCAGGTTGGCCAGGGCCAGCAGGGCCGGGGGCACGACGAAGAGGTTGGTGGCCCGGTGGGTCTGGGTCAGCTCGAGGAAGCGCTGGGGCTCGAAGCCGGGCATGACCACCTGCTTGGCCCCCGAGGCCAGGCCGCAGAGCATGAGCACGGTCATGCCGTAGATGTGGAAGAACGGCAGGAAGTCGATCAGGACGGCGCCGTCGGCCATCAGCCCCGAGCCCCGGATCTGGGCCACGTTGGCGGTGATGTTGGCGTGGGTGAGCATCACGCCCTTGGGCGCCCCGGTGGTGCCCGACGAGTAGGGCAGGGCGGCCAGGTCGGTGCCGGGGTCGATGGCGACCGGGGTCGGGTCGCCGGGGGCTCCCGCCGCCAGATCCCACACCTCGGCGGTGTGGTGCAGGCCCTCGTCGCGGCCCCACACGGAGCGGGTGACCTCGTGGGTGGCGTCGGCGACGAAGGCGACCCGGGGTCGGGAGTCACCGAACTGGTGGGCGATCTCCCGCTCCCGGTACAGCGGGTTGAGCGTGGTCACCGTGGCCCCGGCGAGGGTGGCGCCGTGGAAGGCCACGATCCACTCGGGCGAGTTCGGGGCGACGATGCCGACCCGGTCACCGGGCTCGACACCCTCGTCCTGCAGGGCCCGGGCCACGCCGCGGGCGGCGGTGAGGACCTCGCTGAAGGTGTACTCGGCGTCGGTGACCCCGTCGACGAGGGCGACGGCGTCGGGCCAGGTGGCGGCCGCCGCGGTCAGCAGGTCGCCCACGGCCTGGGCGGGATAGGGCGCCAACGACGGGCGTCGCGACTCCTGGATCATGGGGCCTCCCTCGGGGCGGTCGTCACGGGGTGGATCGTAGGAGCGTGCCCGGGAGGGCGCCGGTGTGCTCGCCGCCCTCCATGGTCACCCTGCCGTTCACCAGCGTCCAGTGGTAGCCCGAGGCCCGTTGGATCAGCCGGCCGGCCCCGCCGGGCAGGTCGCGGACGTACTCGGGCAGGGGCAGGTCGAGGGCGTCGGGGTCGAGGACGTTGACGTCGGCGAAGGCGCCGGGGGTCAGCACGCCGCGGCCGGTGAGGCCGAACAGCCCGGCGGTCTCACTGGTGATCCGCCGCACCGCGTCCTCCAAGCCGAAGCGGCCCCGCTCCCGGACCCAGTAGGCGAGCAGGAAGGTGGCCTGCGAGGCGTCGATGACCTGGCCGACGTGGGCGCCGGCATCGCCCAGGCCGACGACGACGTCGGGGTGGTCGAACATGGCCCCGGCGGCCTCGAGGTCCTGGTTGAGGAACGGGTAGTTGAGGACCTGGCGCCCGTCCGACTCGAGGCAGAGGTCGACGAAGGCCTGGGCCACCGTCACCCCGCGGCGGGCGGCCTCGGCGGCCAGGCTGTCGTCGGGGCCGTGGTCGTAGCGGGCCCGGTCGAGGGGCATCAGGAACGTGTGCTCACCGCTGTTGCCCATGGCGTCGGCCTCGGCCACCAGCGCCGCCCGCCGGTCGGGGTCGGCCAGCACGGCCAGCTTCTCGTCGAGGGACAGCGGGGCCAGGGCCTGCCAGCCGGCGCAGAAGTCGAAGGGGGTCCGGAAGTCGAGGCCGAGCAGGATGCCGATCTGGCGGGGTGAGGTCTGGGGGCGCAGGTGGGCCCCCGCGTCGTTCTGGCGGGTGACGTGGTCGAGGGCCACCTGGTGCAGGGTCGGGCCGGCGTTGGTGTTGGTCAGGCCGAAGGAGACGGGTCGGCCGCAGGCCCGGCTGAGGTCGGCCAGCAGGGCGATCTCGCGGGCGGTGTCGTCCTCGTCGACCCGGTTCTGGGCGCCCAGCAGGGCGGCGGTCTCGAACACGCCCCGGCCCCGTTCCCGGAGCGGCTCGGCGAGGGCGACCAGCTCCTCGAGTTGGGCGAAGGTCCCGGGGACCTCGCGGCCGTCGGGCAGGGTGTGCAGGATCGTGCGCGACGAGCTCACGCCGAGGGCGCCGCGGTCGAGCGCCTCGGCCACGTGGGTGGCCATGGCCGTCAGCTCGTCGGGGGAAGGGAGGGCGTCGGGGTCGAGGCTCGCCTCGCCCATCACGTTCCAGCGGATGGCGCAGTGGCCGACCATCCCGCCGACGTTGACGCCCTTGGGCAGGCGGTCGACCGTGTCGAGGTAGTCCCCGTAGCTCTCCCAGTCCCACGGCAGGCCCGAGAGAATGGCCGCCGCGGGGATGTCCTCGACCGACTCCATCATCTCGGCCAGCCAGGCCCGGTCCTCGGGCCGGCACGGGGCGAAGGTGACGCCGCAGTTGCCGATCACGACCGAGGTGACGCCGTGCCAGCACGAGGGCGTGGCCTCGGGGTCCCAGCCCAGTTGGGCGTCGAGGTGGGTGTGGGCGTCGACGAAGCCGGGGGTGACGACGAGGCCGTCGGCGTCCAGCTCGCGGCGGCCGGCGTCGGCGACCTCGCCCACGGCGGTGATGCGGTCACCGTTCACGGCGACGTCGGCCGGGCGGGCGGGGGCGCCGGTGCCGTCGACGACCGTCCCCCCTCGGATCACGAGGTCGTGCACGGTGGCAACCTACCCCCAACCCGGGGAGCGCCCGGCCGGGTGGGCAGGCGCGGTCGCGGTGCCTACCCTCGGGACGGGATGGGACGCCTCGACCACCGACCGCGACGCCGCGCCCTGTCGACCGTGGTCGCCGCCACGGTGGTACTGGTGGCCGTGACGGCCCTGGCGACGCCCTCGCCGGCCGGTCCCACCGATGCCTACCCCGACCCGCCCCTCCCGGCACCCGGTGGCCCCGAGGCGGGCACCGAGGCCGGCGGGGTGAACGAGGACGCCAACTGGGTGCCGTTCCTGGGCAACCACGAGCTGTGGTGCACGATGCGCAACCCCGGGTGGTCGGGCTGTTCGAACCACCACGGCTATCCGGCCATCGACATCGGCATGCCGGTGGGCACACCCATCTACGCGTCCGGTCCGGGTCGCATCGTCGAGGCCGGCTCCGCCGGCGACGCCCGGGGCGTCTACGTCGTCATCGAGCACGACGACGGGGTCGAGTCCCGGTACTACCACCTGTCCCGCAGTTCGGTCTCCCGGGGCCAGCGGGTCGAGCGTGGGACGCGGATCGGGTCGTCGGGCAACACCGGCCGCACCACCTCGCCCCACCTCCACTACGAGGAGCGCACGGCCTCGGGCGCCCAGAAGGACCCCGGCGTGATGTACGGCGTGGTGGGTGGGCGCCTGGTCACCTACCCCAACGTGTCCGGGAACACCTCCTGGTGGCGGACGCCCTACGGGACCCGGATCCGCAACCAGGGCTTCACGGCCGACAACACCACCCTCTACTGGGGTGGCCCCGGTGTGGCCACCGGTGACCTGAACGGCGACGGCTTCGACGACACCGTCACCGGGGCGCCGGGTGAGGACGTGGGCCCGGCCCTCGACGCCGGTGAGGTCGACGTCGTGTACGGCTCGGCGCTCGGCCCGGTGGCCACCGGCAGCGAGGCCCTCGTCCAGGGCCGCGACGGCGTGAAGGGCACCGCCGCCGGCAACGAGGTGTTCGGCGCCGCGGTCGCGGTGGGTGACTTCGACGGCGACGGCTTCGACGACGTGGCCGCCGGGGCCCCGGCCGCCACCGTCAACGGTGCCCGGGCCGCCGGCGAGGTGATCGTCGTCCACGGCTCCGTCGAGGGCGCCCTGCCGGCGACCCGGAGCCTGCGGCTCTTCTCCGACGCCCCCGACGTCCCCGGTGTCTCCGAGTCGGGTGACCAGTTCGGTGCCGCCCTGGCCGCCGGCGACTTCGACGGTGACGGGATCGACGACCTCGCGGTGGGGGTCCCGGGCGAGGGGCTGCCCCGGGCTCCCGCCGCCGGGGCGGTCACGGTGTTCTACGGCTCGGCGACGGGACTGGTCCGGCTGGGCGGCATCGAGCTCCGGGCCGACACCGCCCTGGCCGGCGAGGCCGAGGCCGGCGACCGCTTCGGCGTGGCCCTGGCCGCCGGTGACGTGAACGGCGACGGGGTCGACGACCTGGCCGTGGGCGTCCCGGGCGAGGACACGGGCACCGGCAGCGCCGCCGCCGGTGACGCCGGTGCCGTGGTCGTCGTCCGCGGTCGGCCCGCCACCGGCTCCAACCCGGGCCTGCGGGCGACGGGCAGCGTGGAGCTGTTCCTCGACTCGCCCGGGGTCGCCGGTGACGGTCGGCCCGGTGACCTGCTGGGCACCTCACTGGCGATGGGTGACCTCGACGGCGACCGGTACGCCGACATCGTGGCCGGGGTGGTGGGCAAGGACGTCGGCTCCGCCACCGACGCCGGCTCGGTCCTGGTCCTGCGTGGTTCGGCCCGGGGCGTCGTCGCCGCCCGGAGCCGCCACCTCCACGCCGACAGCCCGAACGTTCCCGGCGCGGCCGAGGCGGGTGACCGCCTGGGGTCGGGGGTGGCGCTTGGTGACGTCAACGGGGACGGGGCCCCGGAGGTGATCGTGGGCATCGGCGGTGAGGACGTCACGGTCCGGGGTGGCGGTGTCACCGACGCCGGCGCCGCGCTGGTCCTGCGGGGCGTGCTCCCGGTGCCCGTCGAGGGCATCGGGTCGAGCGGGGGTCGCGAGCGTCACGCCGGGACGGCCACGTCGGGCCTGATCGACAGCGCCGAGGCCGGTGACGTGCTCGGTGGCGCCGTGGCCGTCGGCGACCTGAACGGTGACGACGTGCTCGACGTCGTGATCGGCGTTCCCGGCGAGGACCTCACCGGGGCCCGGGACGCCGGTGCCGTGGTCGCCGTCTTCGGCGTGCCCGGCGAGACCCTCACCGGGCCGTCGGTGGTGCTCCACGGTGACCTGCCCGGCATGGTCGGCGACGCCGAACGGGGCGACCGCTGGGGCGGGCTCTTCCCGATCTACCTGCGCTGACCCACCCCGCCGAGCCCGCTCAGCGGGTGAGGACGCGCTGGGGGAGGTGGCGCACGGGCCGGGGCACCACCGGCATGAGGCGGCGGGTGGTGGCGGCGAGGGCCTCGAAGGCGTCGCAGAGCACCGAGCTCTTGCGGCGCCCCCCC
>CAYTJS010000143.1:0-9304 GCA_964438115.1 uncultured Iamiaceae bacterium | reverse complement strand
CGAGCCCGACATCGCCATCCTCGACATCAAGATGCCGGGCCTCGACGGCCTGTCGGCCGCCCGCGAGATCGCCGGTGAGCGTCGGGCGGCGGTCCTCATCCTCACCGCCTTCAGCCAGCGGGACCTGATCGAGAAGGCCCGCGACGCCGGCGCTCTGGCCTACCTGGTCAAGCCCTTCCAGCGCAGCGAGCTGGTGCCCGCCCTCGAGGTCGCCCTGGGCCGTTTCCAGGAGATGCGGGCCCTGCACGAGCAGGCCGCCTCCCTCGAGGAGCAGCTCGACACCCGCAAGGTGGTGGACCGGGCCAAGGGCCAGCTCATGGACGACCAGAAGATGAGCGAGAACGACGCCTTCTCGTTCATCCAGAAGACGGCGATGGCCCGTCGCCACACCATGAAGCGGGTGGCCCAGGACATCATCGACGGAGCGCTCACGCCGGAAGCGGGCTGACATGGCCGACCGGGTGATGCTGGTCGACGGCAACTCGTTGACGTACCGGGCCTTCTTCGCCCTGCCCACCGACATGGCCACCGCCTCGGGGCAGGTGACCAACGCCGTGTTCGGCTTCACGTCGATGCTGATCAACCTGCTGCGCGACCACCGGCCCACCCGGGTGGCGGTGGCCTTCGACCGGCCCGAGCCCACCTTCCGCCACGAGCGGGTCACGACCTACAAGGCCAACCGCGACGAGGCCCCCGACATCCTGCGCCAGCAGATGGGCCTGGTCCGCCAGGTGGTCGAGAAGCTCAACATCCCCATCCTCGAGATCGCCGGCTACGAAGCCGACGACATCCTCGCCACCCTCGCCACCCGGGCCCGCGACGCCGGCGCCGAGGTCCTCGTGGTCACCGGCGACCGTGACACGTACCAGCTCGTCGAGGACCCGCTCGTGCGGGTGCTCTACAACAAGCGGGGCGTCTCGGACTACGCCCTCTACGACGAGGCCGGGATCCAGGAGCGCACCGGCGTCCACCCCCGCGACTACCCGATCTACGCGGCGCTGCGGGGCGATCCCTCCGACAACCTCCCCGGCGTGCCGGGGGTGGGGGAGAAGACGGCGGCCAAGCTGGTCAACGCCTACGGCGACCTCGACGGGATCTACGCCCACCTCGACGACCAGACGCCCAAGCTGCGCCAGAACCTGGCCGAGCACGAGGCGCAGGCCCGCACCAACGCCGAGGTGATGGTGCTGGTACGCGACGTCCCTCTCGACGTCGACCTGGACGACCTGACGCCGGCGCCCTTCGACCCCGACGACGTCCGTCAGCTCTTCGACTTCCTCGAGTTCCGCACCCTCTTCGACCGCCTGGCCGAGGCCTTCGACGCCGACCTGGGCCCGGCGCTGGGCGGCGCCGACGTGCTCGAGGCCGAGGTCACCGAGGTGACCACGCGGGCCGAGGCCGTCGCCGTGGTCGAGGCCCTGGCTGCGGGCACCGGCCCCGTCGCTGCCGCCGGGAGCTGGCCGGGGACGCCCGGGCGCAGCCCCCTCGCCGGGATGGCCCTGGTCACCGACCCCGCCGGCGCCGAGGTGGCCTGGCTGCCGGGCGACCTGCTGGCCGACGAGGGCGTGGCCGCCGCCCTGGTGGCCACCCTCGGCCCCGACGGGCCCCGCCCCCTCGCCGCCCACGGGGCCAAGGCCCTGCTGCGCAGCCTGGCCGAGCTCGACGTCGAGGTCCGCCTCGGCTTCGACGCCATGTTGGCCGCCTACCTGCTCGACCCGGCCGAGTCCCGCTACCTGCTCGACGAGCTGCTGATCCGCTACGCCCAGCTCCAGCTCCCCGAGCAGTCGGCCACCGCCGAGGGCCAGCTCGACCTCGACGCCACCGCCACCGACCCGTCGGTGATGGCCGGGCGCGAGGCCCTGGCCGTGGACCGCCTCGTCGAGCCCCTCACCGCCTCGATGGACGCCAATGGCGTGTCCGGCCTCTTCGACGACATCGAGGTGCCCCTCGTCGGCGTGCTGGCCCGCATGGAGGCGGTCGGCATCGCCGTGGACCGGGGCGTCCTCGAGGCCCTCCACCAGCAGCTCGTGGCCGAGTGCGAGACGCTCAGCGCCCAGATCGTCGAGGACGCCGGCGAGGAGTTCAACGTCAACTCGACCAAGCAGCTCCGCGAGGTCCTGTTCGACAAGCTGGGCCTCACCCCCCAGAAGAAGACCAAGACCGGCTTCTCGACCGACGCCGCCTCCCTCGAGAAGCTGCTGGGCCAGCACCCGATCATCGAGCACCTGCTGCGCTACCGCGAGGTCGAGAAGCTCCGCAGCACCTACGGCGAGGGCCTCCTGGCCGAGATCGCCCCCGACGGCCGCATCCACGCCACGTTCAACCAGACGGTGGCCCGGACCGGCCGGCTCAGTTCCGACGCCCCGAACCTGCACAACATCCCGGTGCGCCGGGAGGCCGGTCGGGAGTTCCGCACGGCCTTCGTGCCCGGTCCCGGCTTCGAGCTGCTGGTCGCCGACTACAACCAGATCGAGCTGCGCTGCATCGCCCACCTGGCGGAGGACCCCGGCCTGATCGAGGCCTTCGACGGCGGGCGCGACATCCACACCGAGACGGCGTCGCGCATCTTCGGCGTCGACGCCGGCGCCGTGACCCCCGAGCAGCGCTCCAAGGCCAAGATGGTCTCCTACGGGTTGGCCTACGGCATGGAGGCCTACGGCCTGGGCCAGCGCCTGGGCATCCCCACCGACGAGGCCGCCGAGATCCTCGACGCCTACTTCACGGCGTTCCCGGCGGTGCGGGCCTACATGGACCGCACCGTGGCCGAGGCCCGGGAGCGGGGCTACACCGAGACCCTGTTCGGGCGGCGCCGGCCCATCCCCGAGCTCTCGTCGAGCAACTTCCGCATCCGTCAGGCGGGGGAGCGCCAGGCCATGAACGCCGGCATCCAGGGGCTGGCGGCCGACATCTTCAAGGTGGCGCTCGTCCGCCTCGACGAGGCCCTGCGTCGGGGCGACCACACCAGTCGCCTGGTGCTACAGGTCCACGACGAGGTGCTGGTCGAGGCCGACCCCGCCGAGCACGACGCCCTGGCCGAGCTGGTCACGACCACGCTCTCGGGGGCGGCCGAGCTCCGGGTGCCCCTCGAGGTCAACCTGGCCTTCGGTCCGAGCTGGGCCGAGGCCAAGGCCTGAGCCGGCCGGCGTGATGGGCTTCACCCCGAGGGTCGAAGTGCCGATGGAGGAGCCAGGAGCTCCCCATGGCCACCACCCGCAGCACCCGATCCACCCTGACGTTCTGGCTGATGCTGGTCGTCGTCGTCTACCTGATCGCCTCGGTCGGGGTGGCCGTGGCCACCGCCGACGCTTGTGAGGGCGGACTCGACGGGGCCAAGACCTGGCAGCCCTTCCCCCCGCACTGGGAGTGCCCCGTCCGCCAGGGCTTCTGAGGACGGGTCGGGCCGGGTCCACTGGTTCGAGGACCTGGCCGACCACCTCGGTGCCGCCTACGAGCGCTACGCCTTCACCCGGGGAACTCACCAGGAGGTCGCCTTCCTCGTCGCCACCCTCGGCCTGACGGCGGGGACGACCGTGCTCGACCTGGGCTGTGGCACCGGCCGCCACGCCCGGGGCCTGGCCGCCCACGGCGTGACGGTGATCGGCCTCGACGTGGCCGCCCGCTTCCTGGCCGTGGCCGCGGACGAGGGCGGCGGCCCCCGCTACGTCCGGGGTGACGCCCGACGCCTGCCCCTGGCCGACCGCGCCGTCGACGGTGTGGTCTCGCTGTGCCAGGGGGGCTTCGGTCTGACGGGCGGTCCGGCCGCCGCCGACGTGGCGCGCGGCGTCGAGCCCGACGAGGTGGTGCTGGCCGAGGTGGCCCGGGTGCTGGCCCCCGGCGGCTGGGTGGCCATCACCGCCTTCTCGTCCTACTTCGCCGTCCGCGACCTGGGTGACCACGAGGCCTTCGACGCCGCCACCGGGGTGCTCCATGAGCACACCGAGGTGCGCGACGAGGCGGGCCGGGCCACCCCGGCCGACCTGTGGACCACCTGCTACACCCCCCGGGAGCTGCGGCTGCTGGCCCGGGTCTGCGGCCTCGAGGTCGAACACCTCTGGGCGGTGCGCCCCGGCCGGTACGCCACCGATCCGCCGGGCATCGACCGGCCCGAGCACCTCGCAGTCCTGCGCCGCCCTCGGTAGCCTCCTGCCGGTGGGCGCGCCGTGCGCCCTCGGCTGATCCGCAGTCCCGTCAGTCCCATCCCAGCAGCCGTCGCCCGCCCGCGGGCACCGGCCCGATCCGAAGGTCCCCTACTCCGTGTCCGACGTCTCGACCGCCCCCGCCCCCGACGAGAGCCTGCCGATGGGCAGCTTCACCGACGAGGGCGAGTACCAGCCCCGCCAGATCGTGGAGAACGATCTGGGTGCCGCCCTCGACGAGGCCTACACGGCCAGCATGGTCGAGGTGAAGGACGGCCAGATCGTGGCCGGGACCGTCGTCCGGGTGGACCACGACGAGGTCCTCCTCGACATCGGCTACAAGTCCGAGGGCGTCATCCCCGCCCGCGAGCTGTCCATCCGCAACGACGTCGACCCCTCCGAGGTCGTGTCGCTGGGCGACTCCCTCGACGCACTGGTCCTCACCAAGGAGGACAAGGACGGCCGCCTGATCCTGTCCAAGAAGCGGGCCCAGTACGAGCAGGCCTGGGGCAAGATCGAGGAGATCAAGGAAGCCGAGGGCATGGTCTCAGGCCCGGTCATCGAGGTGGTCAAGGGTGGCCTCATCATCGACATCGGCCTCCGGGGCTTCCTGCCCGCCTCCCTCGTCGAGCTGCGCCGGGTGCGCGACCTGCAGCCCTACGTCGGCAAGGTGCTCGAGGCCAAGATCATCGAACTGGACAAGAACCGCAACAACGTCGTCCTGTCCCGCCGGGCCTGGCTGGAGGAGACCCAGCGCGAGCAGCGCGAGGAGTTCCTCGAGAACCTGAAGCCGGGCGAGCGGCGCCGGGGCGTGGTGTCCTCGGTCGTCAACTTCGGTGCCTTCGTCGACCTGGGCGGCATGGACGGCCTCGTGCACGTGTCCGAGCTGTCCTGGAAGCACGTCGACCACCCCAGCTCGGTGGTGGCCGTGGGCGACGAGATCGACGTCCAGGTGCTCGAGGTGGACCTCGACCGGGAGCGCATCAGCCTCTCGCTCAAGGCCACGCAGCAGGACCCGTGGGAGGAGTTCGCCTCCGGCCACCGGGTCGGCGAGCTGGTATACGGCCGGGTCACCAAGCTGGTGCCCTTCGGCGCCTTCGTCCAGGTGGGCGACGGCATCGAGGGCCTGGTCCACATCTCGGAGATGTCGGCCCACCACGTCGAGCTGCCCGAGCAGGTGGTCACCCCCGGTGAGGAGCTGTGGGTGAAGGTCATCGACCTCGACCTCCAGCGCCGGCGTATCAGCCTGTCGATCAAGCAGGCCGCCGAGGGCGGCATCGTGGCCGCCGAGTACCAGGAGCACTTCGGCGAGCACGCCTACGACGAGTCCGGCAACTACGTCGGCCCGTCGGGCGAGATCGACGAGGCCTGGGCCGAGTACTACGAGGAGCACGGCCTCGACCCGGCCACCGGCCAGGCCATCGTGACCACCGACGCCCCCGCCCCCGAGGCCCCGGCCGCCGAGGCGCCGGCCGCCGAGGAGGTCCCGGTGCCCGAGGCCCCCGCCGAGGAGCCGCCCATCGAGGAGGCCTGATCCCGCGGCCACCGGCCGCCCCGATCGACACGACGCCACCCGGTCCCGCCGGGTGGCGTTGTCGCGTCCGGAGGGCGGGGCAGGCACGATCGCTAACACCCGACATGGTTCGGCCGACCTAGGTGGGGACAACGGCCGGACCGGCCGGAGCGCCGCCCTGGTGCCCCGTCCCGGCCCGGCGAGGCGCAACCAAAGAGGTCGGACGTGAGCTCTCGCAGAACCATGATCCTCATCGCGGCGATCGCGGTGGGCTGCATCGCCGCATTCGTCGTGCTCCGCTATGTCGGTGGGGTCGAGGACCGGGTCAACCAGGACGCCGAGCGCGTGCCGGTGCTCGTGGTGCGGTCGGACATCCCCCAGGGGCTGGCCGGTGACCAGGCCATCGCCGAGAACCTGATCGTCGAGGACGAGATCGCCCGGGAGTTCCTGCCCGCCACGGCCATCACCGACTTCGACCAGATCTCCGGCAAGGTGGCCCTGGTCAACCTGGCTGCCAACCAGGTCCTGGTCGACGGCATGTTCGTCGACCCGGCCACCGCCCAGGTCTCGGCCATCGGCCAGCGCCTCGAGGACGATCACGTCGCCCTCACCATGGCCTTCGACGAGGTCCGAGGGGTGGCCGGCCTGCTGGTCCCCGGTGACCTGGTCGACATCTTCTACAAGGCGCCCGCTGACGAGGAGGGCGGGCTGTCCGGCGCCCGGATGCTCTACCACCAGGCCCGCATCCTCGCCATCGGCACCCAGGCGGCCCCGGCGGCGGGACAGACGACCACGGCCGAAGGGGAGGCGGCGGCCGCACCGGCGCCGACCAACTCCGGCCTCATCACCTTCGATCTCCCGGTCGACGCCGCCCAACTGGTCGCCTCCTTCGACAGCGGCAGCCTCTACCTGGCCCTCACCGGCCCGGACTACCAGGCCGTGCCGATCCCCGAGATCGAGCCCGGTGAGATCGAGCGCCTGCCCGGCGAGTCCGACGCCCGCTCCCGCTTCGGGACACTCACCCCCTACGGGCCCGACGGCCCCCAGTAGCCCCACCCACCCGACCCGCCTGACACCCGACGGAGCCCTGCGATGAGCAACTTCGTCTCCGACCCCCGGGGTGGTGCCGATCCCTTCGGCACCCCCTCGGGCGTGGACCTGGCGCCCTACGCCACGCCGGCGCCGCCCTCGGGCTATCCCGGGGCCGAGACCTTCGGCACGAGCACCGGCAACGGGTACGGCGGCGGCCTCGACCCGCTGCCGCCGGACCTGAGCCAGATCCCCCTGGCCACGGTGGACCTCGACGAGGCCGCCCGCCATCAGCTGGCGGCCCAGCTCGGGCCCCACGCCGTGCCGTTCCCGTCGATCGAGGCCCTGGCGGCCAAGCTCAACGGCTCGCCGCTCGTGGTGGTGCTGGGCCCGTCGATGTCGACGCCGGACCAGCTGGTCGTGGTCGAGCGCCTGACCCGACCCCGCATGGAGGTGGGGGCCATCCTCATCGCCGAGCAGCTGACCACCGACGTCCTCCAGCAGGCCCTGCGGGCGGGCGTCCGCGACGTCCTGCCCCTCCAGGACCTGTCCCAGCTCGCCGCCACGGTGAAGCGGGTGGGCGACATGGTGATGGCCGGCGCCCACGCCCCGGCCCTCATGGACCCCGGCGCCATCCCCGGCATGCCCGAGGCGGTCGAGAACGGCCAGGTCATCACGGTCTTCTCGACCAAGGGCGGCGCCGGCAAGTCGATGATCGCCTGCAACGTGGCCGTCCGCCTGGCCAAGCGCAGCAACCGGCCCGTGGCCCTCGTCGACGCCGACCTCCAGTTCGGTGACGTGGCTGTGATGCTGAAGCTCAACCCGCAGCACACCATCGTCGACGCCGTCGGGTCCCTCGACCGCATGGACGCCGGCCTGCTGCAGAGCCTGCTCGTCACCCACGAGCCCTCAGGCCTGCTCGTCCTGCCCGCCCCCCTCGAGCCGGCCTTCGCCGACCAGATCCGGGGCGAGGAGATGGTGCGGGTCATCGAGGTGCTGCGGACCTTCTGCAGCCACGTGGTGATCGACACCCCGGCCTACTTCAACGACGTGGTGCTCGGGCTCATCGACGTGAGCGACGACGTGCTGCTGGTCGCCGGCATGGACATCCCGAACATCAAGAACGTGAAGATCGGCCTGCAGACCCTGCGCCTGCTCAACACGCCCATGTCGAAGCTGCGCCTGGTCCTCAACCGGGCCAACTCGAAGGTGAAGCTCGACGTCAGCGAGGTCGAGAAGACCCTGCAGGTCAAGGCCGACGCCCTGATCCCCAGTGACGTCGTCGTGCCCCAGTCGGTCAACAAGGGGATGCCCGTCGTGCTCGCCGCACCGAAGGCCGCGGTCACCCGCGCCATCGAGCAGCTGGCCGACACCTTCCTGACCGTCGACGCCAACCGCTGACCACCGCTACGCCGAGGAGCCAGAGATGTCGCTGTACAAGCGCCTCCAGGACGGGGGAGCCGCCGCCACCCAGACGGGCCTGCGGGACCCGGTCCTCGACGAGCTGCGGCACAAGATCCACCACGTCCTCATCGACGAGCTGGGGCCGATCCTCTACGACAAGCGCATCTCCGAGGAGGACCTGCGCCGCCGGGTCCACGAGCAGCTCCACGCCGCCCTGGCCCAGGAGCGGGCGCCGCTGTCGGCCGCCGACAAGGCCCAGCTCATCCAGGACGTCTCCGACGACATCCTCGGCTACGGGCCCATCGACCGGCTCCTGAAGGACGAGGAGCTGACCGAGGTCATGGTCAACGGCCCGTCCTCGGTCTACATCGAGCGCGCCGGCAAGCTGCAGAAGACCGATGCCCGCTTCGTCGACGAGGAGCACCTCAAGCGCATCATCGACAAGATCGTGAGCGAGGTGGGCCGGCGCGTCGACGAGGCCAACCCCATGGTCGACGCCCGCCTGCCCGACGGATCCCGGGTCAACGCGGTGATCCACCCCCTCGCCATCGGCGGGCCCTTCCTCACCATCCGGAAGTTCTCCAAGGACCCGTTCCAGATCGACGACCTGATCCGCTTCGGCACCCTGAACGCGGCCTCGGCCCGCTTCCTGCAGGCCTGTGTGGTCGGTCGCCTGAACATCATCGTCGCCGGTGGTACCGGCACCGGCAAGACGACCACCCTGAACGTGCTGTCGTCGTTCATCCCCGCCGACGAGCGCATCGTCACCATCGAGGACGCCAAGGAGCTCCAGCTCCACCAGGACCACGTCCTGTCGCTGGAGGCCCGGCCGCCCAACATCGAGGGTCGGGGCCAGGTCACCATCCGCGATCTGGTCAAGAACGCCCTCCGTATGCGGCCCGACCGCATCGTGGTCGGTGAGTGCCGGTCCGGTGAGGCCCTGGACATGCTCCAGGCCATGAACACGGGCCACGACGGCTCGATCACCACCATCCACTCGAACACCCCGCGCGACACCCTGTCCCGTATCGAGACGATGACCCTGATGGCGGGCTACGACCTGCCGGTGCGGGCCATCCGGGAGCAGATGGCCTCTGCCCTCGACTGCATCGTGCAGCTCACCCGCCTGCGGGACGGCACCCGGCGCATCACCCACATCACCGAGGTGCAGGGCATGGAGGGCGACGTGATCACCCTCCAGGACGTCTTCCTCTTCGACTAC
>CAYTJS010000142.1:0-9313 GCA_964438115.1 uncultured Iamiaceae bacterium | reverse complement strand
GGGTGGCCATGGTGCTCGTGAGCGACCTGAAGACCGAGGGGCTGGTGGCGACGAGCCAGCCCCGTACGAGTCGGGACGACCGCCCCGACATCCAACTGCTGGAAAGGGTGCTCGATGGCCTCCGGCAACTCTGACACTCCCACGATGGCGCCGGCGGGCCCCGAGGCCCTCACCGTCCCACTGCCGGTCAAGATGATCATCGCCGGCGGGTTCGCCGTGGGGAAGACGACGACGGTGTCGTCCATCTCCGAGATCGACCCGCTGACCACCGAGGCCGCCATCACCCAGGTGTCGGCCGGGGTCGACGACCTGCACGGGGCCGAGGAGAAGTCCTCGACCACGGTGGCCATGGACTTCGGCCGCGTGAGCCTCGGCCCCGACCTGGTCCTCTACCTCTTCGGGACGCCGGGCCAGGAGCGCTTCCGCTTCATGTGGGACGACCTGGTGCGCGGCGCCGTGGGGGCCGTCGTCCTGGTGGACACCACCCGCCTGGCCGACTGCTTCCCGGCCGTCGACTACTTCGAGTCCCGGGACGTGCCCTTCGTGGTGGCCGTCAACTGCTTCCACGGCCAGGTCGTACACCAGGTCGAGGACGTGCGGGAGGCCCTCCAGATCGACACCTCGGTCCCCATGATCCTCATGGACGCCCGGGACCGCGAGTCGGTGCGCAGCACCCTCATCGAGCTCGTCCGCCACGCCATGGCGAGGGCACACGCGTAGCTCGTCGCCGCCCTTGCGGCTCCTGCTGCCTACGGCAGCTTCCGCGCCAGGGGATGCCCGCTGCTGCGCTCCGCTCCGCAGCGTTGCTGGTCGCTGGGCCCGATCGTGACGACGGTCGCGGTGTCGGGGCCCCGTCGTGACCGTTCCCGTGGCGCCTGGGTAGCTTGCCGGTTCTCATGTTGAGCGTGGTGGTGGTGCACCGGAATCGGGGGGAGCGGTGCCAGGCGACCATTGCGGCGTTGCGGAGGCAGAGCGTGGCGACGCGGGTGGTGGTGGTCGATGCCGGGTCGGATCCCGAGCACCTCGAGGTGGTGGCCGGGGTGGTGGCCGAGCGCGAGGTCGACGAGCTGTTGACCTTCGACGAGAACCTGGGGTTCGGGCCGGGGTCGAACCGGGGGCTGGCGCACTGGCTGGCGACGGGGGAGGGGGACTGGGTCGGGCTGTGCCCGCACGACGCCCTGCCCGCCCCGGACTGCGTGGAGAAGCTCCTGGCCGCGGTGGCCGACCGGCCCCGGGCGGGACTGGCCAGCGCCGATGTGGGTGACGGGCTGAGCCCGGTGGTGGACCGCTACTTCGGGACCCTGTTCCGGCCCGCCGCGGTCACCGAGGGCTGGGAGGACGTCGACTACCCGCACGGGACGCTCCTCCTGGCGGGACGGGCCTGCCTGACCGACATCGGGCTCTTCGACGAGCGCTACTTCAGCTACTGCGAGGAGGCCGACCTGGGGCTGCGGGCCCGCGACGCCGGTTGGGAGGTGGGGCTGGTGCGGGGGGCCCGGGTCACCAACCCCGACCTCAGCTCGTCGGTGGCGGCCGTGGACTACCTGCAGCAGCGCAACACGCTCCTGCTGACCCGGGACCACTTCGGCCGCTACGCCGTGTTCATCCGCCTGGTGACCGGCCTGCTGGGCATCGTGAACCAGGGGCTGAAGCCCGAGAAGCGGGGCCTGGTCTACGCCCCGAAGGCCCGTCTGCGGGGGTACTGGGACCACCTGCGGGGGTGCCACGGCCCGCCCCCGACCGACTTGTAGCATCGGCGGTCCAGTGGCCGTGGTCGCACCTCCCCCCCTCGACGTCCGCAGCGAGCCCACGCTCATCGACCTGCGGACCCGCGCCCGGCGTCGGCCGGTGCGCCGGCTGCCGCCCCGCCAGGTCCCCGCCGCCCGTGACGCGGCGCCGCTCACCTACCAGCCCGCCCTCGACGGCCTGCGTGGCCTGGCCGTGCTCGGCGTGCTGCTCTTCCACGCCGACTTCTCGTGGGCCAAGGGCGGCTACCTCGGGGTGTCGACCTTCTTCACCCTCTCGGGCTACCTGATCACCACGCTGCTGCTGGCCGAGCACGACCGGACCGGCACCGTCTCCCTGCGCGGCTTCTGGGAGCGGCGCTTCCGGCGGCTGATGCCCGCCTCGCTGGTGACCCTGGCCGGCATCGTCCTGCTGTTCGGCCCCTTCGTGGCCACCCCGGACCAGTTGGCCGAGCTGCCCGGCGACGTCATCGCCGCCCTGGCCTACGTGGCCAACTGGCACTTCATCCTGGCCGACCAGTCCTACGCCGACCTGTTCACGGCCCCCTCGCCGGTCCAGCACTTCTGGTCGCTGGCCATCGAGGAGCAGTTCTACCTGGTGTTCCCGTTGCTGGCCCTGGGCCTGCTGCGGGTGGCCCGGGGCGCCCTGCGGGTCGTCTTCGGGGTGCTGGCCGCCCTGGCCGCCGGGTCGGTCCTGCTCATGGTGCTGCAGTACGACCCCGGCACCGACACCGCCCGCGTCTACTACTCGACCTTCACCCGGGCCGCCGAGCTGCTGGCCGGCTCCCTGCTCGCGGTGGTGCTGGCCAGCCGTCACCGGCGCCTGGTCGACGCCGTGCCCGACCGGGTGGTCACCGGCGCCGGCGTGGTCGTCCTCGCCCTCACCGCCTACTGGTGGGCCACGGTGCCCCAGACCTCGAGCTGGCTCTACCAGGGTGGCCTGGCCATCTACGCCCTGGGCACCACGGTCCTGCTCGCCGTGATCCTGCGCCCCGGACCGGTCACGCGGGCCCTGGGTCGGGAGTGGCTGCGGCGCCTCGGGCGCATCTCCTACGGTGTCTACCTCATCCACTGGCCGGTGTTCCTGTGGCTCACCCCCGAGCGCACCGACCTGCCCGCGGCGCCGTTGTTCGTCCTGCGGATGGTGGTCACCATCGGCCTGGCCCTGGCCTCGTTCCGCTGGGTCGAGCAGCCGGTGCGCACCCGCCGGGCCGTCGTCACCCCCCGGAGCTGGCTGCTGGCCCCCGCCGCGGTGGCGGCCCTGCTCTTCGGGGTGCTGATCCTGGGCGCCGCCACCGAGGGCCGCCAGGACGACAGCCTCGGCGCCATCCTCGACGCCTCGCCCGAGGCCCAGGACCCGGCCGAACTCCTGGCCGACAGCCCCGACGTGGCCGACACCAGCACCGTGCCCAACGTCGACCGGGTGCTGCTGGTGGGCGACTCGGTCATGGGCCAGGCCTACGAGGTCTTCGAGGGCATCTTCGCCGAGCAGGGGATCACCACCGGCTACGCCGGCGGGCCCAGCACCGGCCCGCTGCAGCCCCAGGGGGACTGGGCCCGCCAGATCGACGACTGGGTGACCCGCTTCGACCCCGACGTGGTGGTCATGGAGGCCTGCTGTGACTACACGCAGGCCACCGACCAGGTCTACGTCGACCCCGAGGGCAACGAGGTCCTGCCCGCCACCGACGCCGTCTACCCGAACTGGGAGCGCGAGGTGCGGGACCTGACCCGCCGGGCCGCGGCCAGGGGGGCCGAGGTCATCTGGGTGCTGGCCCCGCCGGTGCGGACCAACGGCTTCTACGGGCCCCTCGAGGAGCACGTGGGCCGGGTGAACGAGATCTACCGGCGGCTCGGGGTGCCCACCATCGACTGGTCGACGGCGGTGGCTCCCGGCAACCGCTACGCGGAATCGGTTCCCGGACCCGAGGGGGCGGCCTGTGACCCCCGGCTCGAGGACGGGGTGCACATGACCACCTGCGGCAACGAGCTGCTGGCCGCCCTCACCCTCGAGCAGGTCAAGGCGGTCGGGGAGTACCCCGTCTTCTAGCCCCGGTCAGGGCTCGATGCGCCCGTCCTCGGCGGCGACGATCTCGGGGCGGACCAGCACCAGGTACCAGCCCGAGACGGCCAGGCCACCGACGACGGTGAACACGCCGAGGCCGATCACCGCCATCCAGAGCACCTGGGAGCGGCCGGCGAGGCTCCAGGCCCAGCCCGGTCGCCGGGCGGCGTCGAGGAAGGCCCAGGCGGTGACGGCCAGGGGGATCAGGAAGAAGGCGGTCGTCACCACGCCACCGACGAGCCGCATAGGGTCCCACGCTATGCCTCCAGGTCCCCAGACCGAGCTCCCAGGTCGTCGAACGGTCGCCGGCCGGGTGGCCGTGGTCACCGGTGCCGCCTCCGGCATCGGGCTGGCCACCGCCGCCCTCCTCGCCGCCGACGGTGCTCGGGTGGCGGCGCTCGACCAGCACGACCCGGAGGTCCCCGAGGGGGGCCTGGGGCTGCCCTGCGACGTCACCGATCCCGGAGCGGTGGCCGCCGTGCTCGACACGGTGCGGGCCGAGCTGGGCCCGGTCGACATCGTCGTCAACAACGCCGGGGTCTCCCTGCCCGCCGCCATCGACGGGGAGGGCTTCGAGGCCTCGTGGGACCGCACGCTGGCGGTCAACCTGACGGCCATGGCCACCCTGGTCCGGGCCTGCGTCGACGACCTACGGCGGGACGGCGCCGGCCGCGTCGTCAACGTCGCCTCGAGCGAGGCACTGGGCGCCACCCCGTTCCTCTCGGCCTACACGGCGAGCAAGCACGGCGTCGTCGGCCTGACCCGGGCCCTGGCCGTCGAGCTGGGGCGGTCGGGGGTGACGGTCAACGCCGTCTGTCCGGGCCCCATCGCCACCGGCATGACCGCGGTCATCCCCGACGAGGCCAAGGCGACCTTCGCCCGCCGTCGGGTGCCCGCCGGCCGCTACGGGGCGCCCGAGGAGGTGGCCCACGCCATCTGGTCGCTGGCCCTGCCCGGGGCCTCCTACGTCAACGGGTCGGTGCTCAGCGTCGACGGCGGCATGACCGCCCAGAACACGTGAGCGCCCCCGTGCGGGTCGGCCTCGTCGGGGCGGGCTTCATCGCCCGCTTCCACGCCGCCATGCTCCGTGGGGTCGGCACCCCCAACGAGATCGTGCTGGTCCACGACGCCGACCCCGGGCGGGCCGCCACCCTCGCCGCCGAGCTCGGGGCGGAGGTGGCGACCTCGGTGCCCGCCCTGTGCGAGGCCGTCGACGCCGTGTTCGTCTGCACCTGGACCTCGGCCCACCACGAGGTCGTGACCGCGGCGGTGGCCGCCGGCACCCCCGTGTTCTGCGAGAAGCCCCTGGCCCCCGACCGGGCCGGGGCCGAGGCCCTCTGCGCCCTGCTGGAGGGGACGGGCCTGACCAACCAGGTCGGTCTCGTCCTCCGCCGCTCGCCGGCGTTCACCTTCGTCCGCCAACTCCTGGCCGACCCGGCCGCCGGCCGGCCCATGGCGGTGGTCTTCCGGGACGACCAGTTCCTGCCCGTGCAGGGCATGTACGGCTCGGACTGGCGGGCCGACCCGACCCGCGCCGGGGCCGGGGCCGTCCTGGAGCACTCCGTCCACGACGTCGACCTCCTGGAGTGGCTCCTGGGGCCGGTGGCGTCGGTGTCGGCCTGGACCCGGGAGTTCCACGGCATCACCGGCATCGAGGACGTGGCCACGGTGTCCTTCGCCTTCGAGTCCGGGGCCGTGGGGTCGCTGGTGTCGGTGTGGCACGACGTGCTGGAGCGCCCCAGCCTGCGCCACGTCGAGGTCTTCTGCGAGCGCCTCCACGTCGTCGTGGAGGGCGACTGGTTCGGCCCCGTCCGCTGGACGATGGCGGGGGAGGGCGAGTCGGTCATCGAGGGGGCCGACCTGGTCGCCGCCCTCGACCCGCCGCTGGTGGACGGGGGCAACCCCGACAGCGAGTTCGTCGCCGCCGTGGCCGCCGGCCGGCCCGCCGCCCCCGACGTCACCGAGGCCCTCCGCGCCCACCGCGTGGTCGACGCCGTGTACCGCTCGGCGGCGGCCGACGGCGCGCCGATGCGGCCCTGACCGGAAGCGCTCCCTAGCCTGGTCCCGTGCGCTTCACGGTCATCGGCCACGCCTGCCTGCGGATCGAGACCTCCGGCCCCACCATCCTCGTCGACCCCTGGCTGGTGGGGTCCTGCTACTGGCGGTCGTGGTGGCACCTGCCGCTGGAGGGCGAGCCCGCCCCCGAGGTGCTGGCCCCCGACGTCATCTACCTGACCCACCACCACTTCGACCACTTCCACTACCCGTCGATGCGGATGATCGACAAGGACGCCGAGGTGCTCTGCGCCCGCTTCGGGGTCGACGTGATGGCGGGCGAGGTGCGCCAGCTCGGCTTCGGCACCGTGACCGAGCTGCCCCACGGCGAGATCCGCGAGCTGGCGCCCGGGGTGCGGGTGGCGTCGTACCAGTACGGGTTCGACGACACCGCCTTCGTGGTGGCCGACGGCGACACGGTCCTGGCCGACCTGAACGACTGCAAGATCCGGGGCCGGGCCCTGCGCCAGATCGCCGAGGACTTCGGCCCCGTCACCTTCCTGCTCAAGACCCACTCGTGGGCCCAGTCGTACCCGAACCTCTACGAGGCCGAGGATCCGGCCGACCTCACCCTCCTCAGCCGCCAGACCTACCTCGACGAGTTCGTCGACGCCGTCCGCACGCTGCAGCCCCGCTACGCGGTGCCCTTCGCCAACATGGTCGCCTTCCTCCACCCCGAGTCCTGGCCGGTGAACGAGGAGATGATCACCCCCGACGAGGTGGCCGAGGCCTTCGCCGCCGCCGACGGCCTGGGGGCCAGCGAGCTGGTGCCGATGAGCCCGGGCGACGCCTGGTCCGACGAGGGTGGCTTCGAGCTGTCGGGGGACCGCTGGTGGGAGGGGCGCATGGCCTACATGGAGGAGGCCCGGCGCCGGGTCGAGCCCCAGCTCGCCGCCACCGCCGCCGAGGAGGCCGACCGCCGGCTCGAGTGGGCCGACTTCGAGGCGCATCTCACCGCCTTCCTCGCCGCCATCCCGCGTCCGGCCCTCCGGGTCCTGCTGAAGCGGCCGATCGTCTTCGAGGTCCCCGACGACGACCAGCCCTACTGGGTGGTCGACGGCCGGCGCCGCCGGGTGTGGCGCCAGGCCACGCTGCCGCCCGACCACGCCAGCGTCGTGCACGTGGCCCCGGCGGTGCTCGCCGACGCCATCGACAAGCGCATCCTGCACTTCGTCCACGGCTCCATGCGCATCCGGGTGTCGCTGGCGCCGGGCGGGGTGAACGAGGACCTGGCCTTCTGGGGCCTGCTCATGATCTTCGAGATCGGCTACCTGCCGGCCCGCCACCTGGCGTCGCGCCGTTTCGTCGACGCCGTCTGGCGCCGGCGGCGGGAGGCCCTCGACGGCCTCGGGGTGCTCCGGGGCCGCGGCACCCCCCTCGAACGCCTCAGCGAGGGCTTCGCGGCCAGGACCGACGCCACCGTCTGAGCAGCCCCGCGGCGACGGGGGAGCAGGGGCCGGTCAGGGGGCGGCGGGGCCGGAGGTGCGCATCGTCGGGGTGACGACGGGCGCGGCGGCCGCCTCCTGCGGGGCGGCGGCGACCCGGTCGGGGCGCCAGCCCTCAGCCGGGGGCTGGGCCAGGATCCGCTCGATCACCGCCGGCGGCTGGGGCTTGCTGTAGAAGAAGCCCTGGGCCATGTGGCACTGCAGGCTGCGCAGGTAGCGGACCTGGTCGGCGGTCTCGACGCCCTCGGCGACGGTCACCATGCCCAGGCCCCGGGCCATGCCCACGACGTGCTCGATGATCGTGTTGTCCTCCTTGCTCTGGCCCAGGCCGTCGACGAAGGACTTGTCGATCTTCACGATGTCGAGCCGGAACTGGCGGAGGAAGCTGAGGGACGAGAAGCCGGTCCCGAAGTCGTCGAGGGCGAGGTAGACGCCCAGGGCCTTGGCCTCGCGCAGCATCGTCCAGGCCGCGGTGACGTCGGCCATGACGGCGCCCTCGGTGATCTCCAGGCAGATGGTGGCGGGGTCCACGCCGGTGTCCTCGAGGATGCGGCGCAACACGTCGCCGAAGTCGGCCTGCGCCAGCTGGCGGGCCGACACGTTGACCGTGACCATCAGCGGGGCCTGGTCCCGGTGGGCGGTGGCCCAGGCGTGGGCCTGGCGACAGGCCTGCTCGAGGACCCAGGTGCCCACGGGGACGATGAGGCCGGTGTCCTCCAGGGCGGGGATGAACTCGCCGGGGCTGATCATGCCGCGCTCGGGGTCCTCCCACCGGATGAGCGCCTCGACCTTCACCATGCGCTGGGTCTGCAGCGACACGACCGGCTGGTAGTAGAGCCGGAACTGCTCCTCGGCCAGGGCGGTGCGCAGGCGCCGCTCGGCGGTGGAGGGGGTGATGCGCCCGGCCATCGACCGGTCGTAGATGGCCACCTCGCCGTTGCCCATGGCCTTGGCCTTGTACATGGCGGCGTCGGCGTCCCGCAGGACGTCGGTGGGCTCGGTGCAGTGCTCCTCGGTGACGGCCACGCCGATGCAGACCGACAGCGAGACCAGGTCCTCGCCCACCTCGAAGGGTTCCTCGAGGCTGGCGATGAGGCGACGGGCGGTGCGCTCGGCGGCGTGCGGGGTGCCCGCGTTGGGGCTGACGACGACGAACTCGTCGCCGCCGTAGCGGATGAGGATGTCGTCGTCGCCGATGATGGCCGACAGCCGTTCGGCCACGAGGGTCATCATGCGGTCGCCCATGGCGTGGCCGTAGGTGTCGTTCACGGCCTTGAACTTGTCGAGGTCGCAGAAGAAGACGGCGACCCGGCCTCCGTGGCGCTGGACGCGGCGCACGATGTCGGGGAAGTGGTCCATCAGGAAGCGCCGGGTGGGCAGGCCGGTCAGGGCGTCGCGCATCGACAGGCGGACCGTCTCCTGCCACATCTCCTCGGCGGCCTTGAACCGCCGGAAGGCGTACACCGACACGGCCACGGGGATGAGCAGGAACAGGGCCAGGAAGGCGGTGGCATCCGCCTCGGCGAAGACCTCGATGAGACGGTCCACGGCGTCGGTGGCCACGAGCAGGGCGCAGGCGGCGGCCGCCACCAGTACCACGACGAGGAAGTCCCGTCCCTTGTGGGGGTCCGCCGGTGCCGGCTGGAGCCCGGGCCTCGGCGCCCCGTCGTCGATCAGCTGCATCTCCATCCCTCGGACCTCTGGTCGGCAGGACCGGGCCGGGGATGAGCGGTGCCGGCCGCTACCGCCGCAGGAAGTCGAGGGCGGCGTCGAGGAAGCCGAAGTCCGACGGCGTCCGGCCGTGGTCGACGCCGCGGAGTACCACCAGGCGGGCGTCGGGCAGGGTGGCGAGGAGACGGTCGGCCGGGGGGACGTGCTCGCGGTCGCCCCGGACCAGCAGGACGGGCCGGTCGAGGCCGGCCAGGGCCGCATCGTCGAGCGGGCGCCGGGGACGGCGCAGGCAGGCGGCGAGGGCCAGGCGGTCGGTGCCGGGGGCCGAGGCC
>CAYTJS010000141.1:1880-9449 GCA_964438115.1 uncultured Iamiaceae bacterium | reverse complement strand
ATCACCGTCGAGCCCATCCGCGGCCTGCCGGTCATCAAGGACCTGGTCGTCGACATGGAGCCGTTCTTCGCCCAGTACCGCTCCGTACTGCCGTACCTCATCACCACCGACGAGCCCGGCTACCGCGAGCGGCGCCAGTCGTCCGAGGAGCGCGAGCGCTTCGACGACACCACCAAGTGCATCCTCTGCGCCGCCTGCACGACCTCGTGCCCGGTGTTCTGGGGCAACTCGGGCTACGTCGGACCCGCGGCCATCGTGAACGCCCACCGCTTCATCTTCGACAGCCGTGACGAGGGCGCCGCCGAGCGCCTCGACGTGCTGAACGAGCGGTCCGGCGTGTGGCGCTGCCGTACGGCGTTCAACTGCACCGACGCCTGCCCCCGCGACATCAAGGTCACGCAGGCCATCGAAGAGGTCAAGCGCGAGATCCTCTACAGCCGGGTGTGAGCACGCCCCGTCAGCGGGCGGCGGACCACCCGGTCGCCGCCGCCGCCCTCCAGGTCGTGCGCGGGTTCGCCATGGGCGCGGCCGACGTCGTCCCCGGCGTGTCCGGCGGCACCGTGGCCCTCGTCCTCGGCATCTACGAGCGCCTGATCCACAACGTGCGCCAGGGCGCCCAGGCCCTGAAGGCCCTCGTGACCGCCGACCTGGCCGGGACCCGACGCCAACTGGCCGCCGTGGAGTGGCGCTTCCTCGTCCCGCTGCTCGCCGGCATCGGGACGGCGATCCTCTCCCTGGCCCACCTCATCGAGACCGCCCTCGAGGACCACCCGGTACCCATGTCGGGCCTGTTCTTCGGCCTGGTGGCGGCCTCGGCCGTGGTGGCCTTCCGGCTGGTGGGCCGGTGGGGCACCCGTCAGGTCGGGACGCTGATCGTCGTGGCCCTCGTCGCCTTCGCCTTCCTCGGCCTGTCCTCGGCCGAGCGCGTCGACCCGCCGTTCTGGGCCTTCTTCCTGGCCGGCGCCGTGGCCATCTGCGCCATGATCCTGCCTGGGATCTCCGGGTCGTTCATCCTCCTGATGCTGGGGATGTACGACGCCGTGCTCGCCGCCGTCAACGACCGCGAGGTCGGCCTGCTGGCGGTCTTCGCCGTGGGCTGTGTGCTCGGTCTGGCCCTCTTCTCCTCGGTGCTCGACTGGGCGCTGCGCCATCACCACGACACGGTGATGGCCGGGCTGGTCGGCCTCATGGTGGGCTCGCTGCGGGTGCTGTGGCCCTGGCCGGCGGGCATGGAGGACGCCGGTCTCGCCGCCCCCGGCGACGACGCCGGCCTCGCCCTGCTCCTCGCCCTCGGGGGGGCCGCCGTGGTCCTGATCGTCTCGGCCGTGGCCCTGCGCATCGAACACCAACTCGACGCCGAGGACCCCACCGACGCGGCCTGAGTCCCGACCGGGCTGCGCCCCGCCGGGTCGTCACCCCCCGTCGGCCGCCAGGGCCTCCTTGCGGGCCTTGCGCAGCTCCCAGAGGACCGGCAGCACCGACACCAGGATGATGACGCCGATGACCGGCAGCAGGTACTTGTCGATGCTCGGGACCGACTCGCCCAGGAGGTAGCCGAGGCTGGTGATGCCCACCGACCACAGGAGACCGCCCAGGACGTTGTAGGAGACGAACGTCCGGTAGTGCATGCGCCCGACCCCGGCCACGATCGGGGCGAACGTCCGGACCACCGGCACGAAGCGGGCCAGCACGATCGTCTTGGACCCGTGGTGCTCGAAGTAGGCCTGGGCCCGCTCCACGTACTCCTGCTTGAAGATCCGCGAGTCCGGGCGGCTGAACAGCGACGGCCCCACCCGGCGGCCGAACGCGTAGCCGACCTGGTCCCCGGCCACCGCCGCCGCGAAACAGCCGACGAGGATGAGGGGCAGGGCCGGCAGCCTGTCCTGGGACGACAGCAGCCCGGCGGTGAAGAGCAGCGAGTCGCCGGGCAGGAAGAAGCCGATCAGCAGGCCCGACTCGGCGAAGATGATGGCGAAGAGGCCCAGGGCGCCGAAGGTCTCGAGCAGGTGCTCGGGGTCGAGGCTGTCCAGCAGGGCGAGGACGGTGGCGAGCACCCGGCGAGGCTAACGGGGGCGCCCTCCCGACGATGCCTCAGAGCGTCCGGCCGGTGTCGTCGCAGGGGGGGTCGACGCTGAGCAGGCCCTCGGCCACGGTCTCGTCGACGATGCGCAGGGTGCGCTCCATGGACACGGCCTCGAGGCCGCCGACCCCGTCCTGGTAGGGCCGGTTGAAGAACGCCAGCAGCAACAGGAGGATCGTGATCGAGGCCATCACCCCGCCGGCCATGAGGGCCTGGCTGGCCGCCGACTCCAGTGGATCGGCCAGGAACAGGAGGAAGGCGAGGATCACCAGCGACAGCAGGACCAGGCCCACCCAGAGGGGCAGGGGGACGATGCTGTTGGCCACGTGGACCCGGTCCCGGCGGGCGTGCTCCCGCTCCAGGGTCTGGTCCATCCAGCGGTCGTAGGCCGACTGCTCGACCGGGCTCTGGGGCTCGATGGCCCGCGACGTCTCGTAGAGCTCGGCGGCCCACGGGTTGGGGGCGTCGTCGAGGGCGCCGTCCTGGAGCTCGTCCCACTCGATGGCCACCACCGAACGGGCGTAGCAGATCAGCTCGCCGGTGAGCTCGGCCTCGACGGCGGCCGGGAGGAACTGGGCCGTCTCGATCTGCTGGGCCACGAGCACCGCCTCCTGCTCGGAGGCCACTCGGGAGGCGTCGTAGGCCGAGAAGGCGAGGAAGATGAGGAAGCCCAGGAGGACCGAGTAGCCGGTGGCGATGACGCCGAAGACGCCCGAGGCCCGGTCGCTGTCGACGAAGCGCCCACCCTCGGGGGCCCGGCGGCGGACGAAGAGCATGGCGGCGACCGTGCCGCCCACGGCGACGAGGAGGATGCCCATCGCCCACACCATGTTCATGCGACCGCGGCTCCTTCCTCCGGCGACGAGGACCCGAACCTAGTCAGCCGTCACCACCGAACCGGGATCCGTCCAGCCACCGACCGCGTCGAGGAGGAGGGCCTCGGCGCCCACCAGCACCTCCCCCCGCACCGTGGCCGGGACCACGCCATCGGCCCCGGCGGGTCCCGTGGCCTCCCACTCCAGGTCGAAGCCCAGCGGCATCCGGACGCCGACGGCCTCGGCGGGGTCGTCCACCTCGAGGGCGAAGGCCTCCAGCCCGACCGTCCACCGACGGCCGGGCTCCTCGACCACGGCGTCGACCCACAGGCCGGGGGCCCGGACCTCGAGGCGACCGGGTCGGGGGACCGGGGCCTCGGGCTCGTCGAGGACCACCGGGCGGCGGCCGGACCGGACGAGGGCGACGGTGACCCGGACGAAGGCGGGGCCGAGGGGCCCGAGGGCCAGGTGGCCGGCGTCAGCGCGACCCTCGACGCACCACCACCATCGCCACCCACCACCCGACATCACCTGGACCTTAGGGATCGCTACCGTGCGGTCATCGCGTCGGCGTGGCTCCTCATCGCCGGCTGGACGGCGGGCTGGCTCCTCTTCTGGCGCCTGCGTCCGTTGGACCGGGCCGCACCATCGGTCGAGCGCGCCCGGGTGGCGGTCGTCGTGCCCGCCCGGGACGAGGCCACCACGCTGCCCCGCCTGCTGGGCGGGTTGGCGGCCCAGCGACGGCCGGCCGACGAGTTGGTGGTGGTCGACGACGAGTCCACCGACGAGACCGTGCTGGTGGCCGAGGCCGGGGGCGCCCGGGTCCTGACCGGGGCCGAACTGCCCGACGGGTGGGCGGGCAAGCCCTGGGCCTGTGCCCAGGGGGCCGGGGCCACCGCCGCCGAGCGACTGGTCTTCCTCGACGCCGACGTCGAGCTGGACCCCGAGGCCCTGACCGACCTCCTGGCCACCCACGACCGGGTCGGGGGCCTGCTCTCGGTGGTCCCCCGTCACCGGGTCGAGCGGCTCTACGAGCACCTGTCGGTGGTCCCCAACGTGGTCAGCGTGATGGGCGCGGGCGCCGCCCTGCCCCGACCCGCCCGCTCCCCCAGCGCCTTCGGGCCCTGCCTGGTCTGCCACCGGGAGGACTACGACCGGGTGGGCGGCCACGCCACGGTGGCCGCCTCGGTGCTCGAGGACGTCGACCTCGGCCGGCGCTTCCGGGCCGCCGGCCTGCCCGTGACGGTCCTGGGGGGCCGGGACCGGATCGGCTACCGGATGTACCCCGGCGGCGTGCGGCCGCTGGTCGAGGGCTGGACCAAGAACCTCGCCGGTGGCGCCGGCCGCATCCCGGTGTGGCGCTCGACGGCCACCGCCCTGTGGGTCACCGCCCTCCTCGGCGTGCTCACCGTGCTGCCGGACGGAGGGCTGGGGGCCCTGACCGCCTACGGCCTGGCCGCCGCCCAGGTCGAGGTGCTGGCCCGTCGGGTCGGGGCCTTCCGGGCCGGCGTCGGCCTGGCCCACCCGGTCCTGTCGCTCGCCTTCCTCGTCCTCTTCGTCGGGGCGCTGGTCCTGGCCGTCCGGGGTCAGGTCCGGTGGAAGGGCCGCCAGGTCCCCGTGCGGCCGTGAACCTCCTCGACCTCGGCGACGGCGCGGCGATCCTGCTCGACGTCGTGGCCTGGACCGTGCTGGGCACCCTCGCCGGTTGCGTGGGGCACCGGCTCCCGACGTCGTGGCTGGCCCGCGACCGGGGCCCGCTGCGCCTGGCGCCCGTCGAGCACGGTGGCAGCTGGTACGCCCGTCGCCTCCGCATCAAGGCCTGGAAGGACCGGTTGCCCGAGGCCGGTGGGCTGTTCCGGGGCGGCACCAGCAAGCGCCACCTGGTCACCACCGACCCGGCGGGCCTGGCCGCCTTCGCCGCCGAGACCCGACGGGCCGAGTGGGTGCACTGGGCCCTACTCGCCGTCACCCCCGCCTTCGTGCTCTGGAACCCGCCGGCGCTCTCGGTGGTGATGGTCACCTACGGGGTCGCCGCCAACCTCCCCTGCCTCGTCGTCCAGCGCTACAACCGGGCCCGGGTCACCGCCCTCCTCGCCCGCCGCTGATCACCAGAGGGTCCGCAACCCGGTGGTCACGGCCGCGAAGTCGTGGAGACGCCGGTCCTTGGTGACGAGCGGCGTCCCGAGCGCCCGGGCGGTGGCACACAGCATGGCGTCGGCGGGGTCACCCTCGAAGCCCTCGGCCGGAAGGGACCCGGCTGCGACGGCCATGACCGGCTGGAGCGGCGACACCTCGACCTGGCCCGAGACCAGGAGGTCACCGACCCACACTGACAGGTCCCGGTCCAGCGCCACCCGGCCCTTGGCGACCAGCATGGCGATCTCCCAGAAGGAGATCGGGCTCACCAGGCGACGGTCCGCCTCCTCCACCGCCCGAGCGGCAGCCGCGGACAATCGGCCTGGTCCCGACTGCCACCACAGGACCACGTGGGTGTCGAGGAGGATCACCCCGCCGCGTCCCACGGCACCCCGGCAGAGAAGTAGTCCTCGTCCTCCTCGGCCACCAGGCGCACCGACCCCATGGTGGGGCGACCGGTGATGACGTCCTGGACAGGGACGATCCGGGCCACCGGTCGCCCCCGCTTGGTCACCACGATGGGGACGCGGTCACGATCCACCTGGTCCAGCAGGGCCAGGCACCGTTCCTTGAACTCGGTGGCCGCGACCGTGTTCTCGGTCGGGTGCGGATCGGCGCTCATGGGTTTGAAGTATACCGAAATGCATTTCTGACCAGTTGTCCTGGTCAGTGCTGACCCCAAGTGGGGTGCGGGGCCATCCCCTAGCGTGGACGGCGTGCCGGCACGATGGACCCAGGCGTGGATCGAGGCCCTCGACGAGGCCGTCGCGGCCGTGGGCGGCACCGGGGGCGAGCCCTTCGTCATCCAGCAGGTCGTGGACGACGACGGGGTGGCGCGGGCCTGGCACGTGACACTCGGCCCCGACCGGACGCGGGTGGCCGCCGGCGAGGCCGACGACCCCGACGTCACCTTCCGCCAGGACCGCGACACGGCCGAGGCCATCGCCCGGGGTGAGCTGGCGGCAGGGAGGGCCCTGGCGGCCGGGCGCCTGACCGTGCGGGGCGCCACCGCCGAGCTGACCCGCCACCGCGACCTGCTCGCCCGCCTGGACGAGGCCTGGGCCGGGGTCCCCGAGGACTGACGTGCCCGAGCTACCGGAGGTCCGGGCCCACGCCGAGCGCCTGACCGACGCCTACGCCGGCGCCGTCCTGGCCCGCTTCGAGCCCATCTCCTTCACCGCCCTCAAAACCTACGCCCCCGCCCCGGAGGCGGCCGTCGGCCACCCGCTCCTCCAGGTCGACCAGCGGGGCAAGTACCTGGCCCTGGTGTTCGCGCCGGCCACCTTCGTCGTCCACCTCATGCAGGGCGGGCGCCTGAAGCCCGACGAGAAGCAGAGCCGCAAGCCCCGGGGCGGCCTGGCCCGCTGGGTGTTCGAGGACGGTCGGGCCCTCCTGCTCAGCGAGGCGGGCACCGAGAAGCGGGCCGGGGTGTGGGTCGTCGAGGCCCTGCACGAGGGCGAGGCCCCCATCGAAGGGCTGGGCCCCGACGCCGACACGGTGGACGCCCCCGGCCTGGCCGAGCGCATCGGCGGTGAGTCCAAGCGCCTGCACGGGGTGCTGCGGGACCAGCGCCCGCTGGCCGGCATCGGGCGGCGGCTGGCCAACGAGGTGTGCCACCGGGCGCGGCTGTCCCCGTTCGCCAACGCCTCGAAGCTGAGCGACGCGGAGATCGGGCGACTGCAGGAGGCCATCCAGGACGCGGTGGCCGACGGTCTGGCCTACGAGCGGGCCCGCGACGACATGAGCTCGTCGAAGGAGCGCCCCGGCGCCGTGCACCACCGGGCCGGCGAGCCGTGTCCCGTCTGCGGCGACGCCGTCCGCGAGGTGGCCTACGTGAAGTACACGGTCAACTACTGCCCCACCTGCCAGACCGGCGGCAAGGTGCTGGCCGACAACACCACCAGCAGGTTCCTGAAGTAGCCCGTCAGATCAGGCCGAGCTCGGTGACGGCGTCGCGCTCCTCGGCCAGCTCGGCGTTGCTGGCGTCGATGCGCTGGCGGCTGAAGTCGTCCAGCTCGAGGCCCTGGACGATCGACCACTCGCCGTCCTCGGTGGTGCAGGGAAAGGACGAGATGAGGCCCTCGGGGGTGTCGTAGGAGCCGTCCGAGCAGATGCCCATCGACACCCAGTCGCCCTCGGGGGTGCCGTCGAGCCAGGTGCGGACGTGGTCGATGGCGGCATTGGCCGCCGAGGCGGCGCTGGAGCTGCCCCGGGCCTCGATGATGGCCGCCCCCCGCTGCTGCACGGTGGGGATGAACTCGGTCTCGACCCAGCCCCGGTCGCCGATGACGTCCAGGGCCGGACGACCACCCACCTGGGCGTGGAAGATGTCGGGGTACTGGGTGGCGGAGTGGTTGCCCCAGATGGTCATGGTCGTCACGTCGGCCACGGGGACCTCGGCCTTGGCCGCCACCTGGGCCAGGGCCCGGTTGTGGTCGAGGCGGGTCATGGCGGTGAAGTTCTTCTCGGGCAGCCGGTCGCAGTTGTTCATGGCGATGAGGCAGTTGGTGTTGGCCGGGTTGCCCACCACCAGCACCT
>CAYTJS010000141.1:0-1870 GCA_964438115.1 uncultured Iamiaceae bacterium | reverse complement strand
ATGCAGTCGTCGTCGGCCCCGGCCGCCAGAGCCTTGCCCTGGGCGGTGAAGAGGGCGCCGTTGGCCTCGAGCAGGTCACCGCGCTCCATGCCCTTGGTGCGGGGCCGCGAGCCGACGAGCAGCGCCACCTCGGCGCCGGCGAAGGCCTCCTCGGGCTGGTCGGTCAGCACCATCCCCGACAGCAGCGGGAAGGCGCAGTCGTCGAGCTCCATGGCCACACCGCGGAGGGCGTCGAGGGCGGGGGTGATCTCCAGCAGCTGGAGCTGCACGGGCCGGTCCGGGCCCAGGAGGTCGCCGTTGGCGATGCGGAACAGCAGGCTGTAGCCGATCTGGCCGGCGGCGCCGGTGACGGCCACTCGAGTGGGGGATGCCATGCCGCCGACCCTACCCAGCCCCCTCCCCCCGTTCCGAAATTGCTGGACTTGGTCCGCCCTGGGAGGACCAACTCACGCAATTTCGGTGGGTCAGGGGGCCTCCTCGCCCGAGCCCTCGACCGCGCCGGGGCCGACGGGGGGTGGGGGGAGGTTGACCAGGAACTCGTGGATGATGGGGGCGGCCACCTCGCCGCCGACGCCGCCGCCCTCGACCACCACGGCGAAGGCCAGGTCGCCGATGAAGCCGGCGAACCAGGCGTGGGTGTCAGGCGGGTCCTCCTCGCCGAACTCGGCGGTGCCCGTCTTGCCGCCCACGTCGCGGCCGAGGATGGCAGCGGCCTGGCCGGTGCCGGCGCGGACCACCTCCCGCAGCAGGTCGGGCAGGGCGGCGGCGGCCGCCTCGGGCAGGGGCCGGGCCTCGTCGTCGCGGGGCTCGCCGGTCAGGTAGGGCGGGCGCCAGGTGCCGTCGTAGGCGGCCGCCGCCACCGTGGCCAGGTGCAGCGGGGTGGCCGACACCCGGCCCTGGCCGATGGATGCGGCCCCCAACTCGGTGTCGGACTCGGGCAGGGGGAACGACGGCGCCGAGTAGGGCACCCCGAGGTCGTAGGTCTGGTTGAAGCCGAAGTTCTCGGCCATCTCCTGCAGGCGCTGGGGCCCCAGTTGGTAGCCGAGGGTGGCGAAGGTCGTGTTGCACGACAACGCGAAGCTCTCGGCGAAGGTGACGTCGCCGTAGTCCTCCCCGAAGGCGTTGACGAAGGGGGCGGCGTCACCGAAGCGGGTCTCGTAGGGGCACGGCAGCACCTGGTCGGGCTCGGTGCCCGCTTCGAGGGCGGCCGCCGCGGTCACGATCTTGAAGGTGGACCCCGGCGGGTACTCACCCAGCAGGGCCCGGTCGAAGCCGGTCGGGTTGTTGGCCACGGCCCGCACGGCGCCGGTGCGGCTGTCGACGGCCACCAGCGCCACGGGCGCGGCGACGTCGGCGATGGCGGCCTCGGCCGCCCGCTGCGTGGCGAAGTCCAGGGTCAGGGTCAGCGGCTCGGGCCGCTCGCCGGAGCCGAACTCGTGGACGACCTCGACCACGGCACCGCCGCCATCGACGGCCTCGATCCGCCCGACCGGATCCCCGGCCAGCCGCTCGTCGAAGCCGGCCTCGACCCCGTCGGCCCCGATCAGGTCGCCGGGGGCGTAGCGCAGCCCAGCCGGGCCCGCCTCGGCCGCCTCCAGGGCGCGCACCCCACCGATGAGGTCACCGGCCAGGTCGTCGATGCGTTCGCCCTCACCCGGGCCCCCGGCCGCGAGCGGCTGACCACCGGCGGCCACGATCTGGGCCCGCGGCCCCTGCTCCCGGGTCACCCGCAGGGCGGCGGCCTCGGCCAGGGCCGGGTGAAGGGCCACCCGGTCCCAGGCCACCCGCCACCCGTCGTCGGCCTCGACCAGGTCGACGGTCCCGTCGTAGGTCCACTCCCCCACCCCCTGGAGGGCCAGGGTCACGGTGT
>CAYTJS010000140.1:0-9538 GCA_964438115.1 uncultured Iamiaceae bacterium | reverse complement strand
CCTCCACCCGCTCCCCCGTCGCCCGCCGCACCACGGCCACGTCGATGAAGTACGAGCTGGGCTCGCTCGACCGGTTGCGCACCCGCAGCGTCGCCGTCAGGCCCAGCGGGCCGGGCCGGCAGCGCCGGACGTGGACGTCGGCCCGCTCCTCGCGGGCCTGGGCCGCCGCCGACTCGTCGCCCACCAGGGCCCGGGCGCCCACGATCACGGCCAGGCTCACGACCCCGGCGATGGCGACCACCACGGCGAGGAGGCCGAGCACGGCCACGGCCCGCCGCCCCGTGCTGGTCCTTCCCATGCCCCCAGGGTGGCCCGACCACTCGTTGCGGTCAACCGGGTCACCGTCGGTCGTCGCCGCCCCCCGCCAGGTGGGCCACGTCGTTGAAGCCGTGGAGGCTCGGGCCGCCGGGTCCCAGGGCGATGGTGGCCACCGCCGCCGGGGCGACGAAGCAGCGCCAGGCCACCTCGGGCCCCACCCCCAGCGCCCAGGCCAGGGCCGCCTTCACCGGCGAGACGTGGCTGACCACCACGGCGGTCCGCCCGTCCAGGTCGGCGGCCAGGTCGTCGAGGGCGCCGTGGACGCGGGTGGTCAGGGCCACCAGGGACTCCCCGCCCGGCGGGCAGAAGGCCGGATCGGCCCGCCACGTCGACCACTCCTGGGCCGACACCTCGCCGATCGGGCGGCCGTCCCAGTCGCCGTAGTCCAGTTCGATCCAGCGCTCGTCGACCACCACCGGCCGGCCGAAGGCCGCGGCCGTCTCCCGGGCCCGGGCCAGCGGGCTCGACAGCACCAGGTCCGGCGCCACGATCGCCGCCGCCAGGGCCCGGGCCTGGGCCCGGCCCTGCTCGTCCAGCGAGGGGTCGTGGCGGCCCAGCAGCAGGCCGCCGGCGTTGGCCGCGGTCCGGCCGTGGCGGACGACGAGGATGGTCCCGCCGCTCACGCCAGGTCCCGTTCCAGGTGACCGGTCGCCAGGAACCGACGTCGGGGACCGGCCTCGGTCAGGCCGAGGCGCACCCACAGCCCGACGAGGACGGCGAGGCCGACCAGCTCGAGGACCACCACCAGGGCGAGGGGCCAGTCGGCCCCGGGCACCGGGAGGTCAGCCAGGTCGGCGCCGGTCAGGGGCCACCAGAACAGGTCGGTGTCGGCCCAGGTGGCGTCGAGGACGAGGTGGGCGAACATGCCGATGGGCACACCCAGCCACCGCCGCTGGGCCAGGCGCCGCCCCCGGGCCACCAGCATGACCAGGGCCATCGCGACCACACAGCCGAGCACCGTGTGGATCGGCGTGGGATGGCCGACCAGGTAGTCGACCGACGCCAGCACGGACCCGAGGACCACCAGCCGGTAGTCGACGTTGGGGCTGCGGAAGACCCGCCAGACGAGCAGCCAGGACATCCCGGCGAACCAGAGCAGCACGATGGGGTCCGGTCAGCGCACGAGCAGGCGGCCGCACTCGTCGCAGGTGACGAGGGCCTCGGGCGGCTCCCGCTTGATGCGATCGACCTCGGCCGCCGACATGCCGAGGTGGCAGCCACCGCACACGTTGCCCACCAGGCGGGCCACGGCCACGCCCTCGTAGCGGCCCCGGAGGCGGTCGTAGGTGGCCAGCAGCTCCGGGTCCACCCCCTCGACGGCGGCGGCCCGAGCGGCGATGGCCGCGGTCAGCTCGTCCTCGACGGTCGCCTCGGCCGCCACCAGGGCGGCGGTCAGGCGCTCGGTCTCGGCCGCGAAGGCGGTGAGGCGCTCGGTCAGGGCCGACAGCGCCGCCTCGGCCGGGTCGAGGGACTCCATCAGCTCCAGTTCGTCGGTCTCGAGCTGGTCCTGCCGGCGCTTGAGCGAGTCGGTCTCGTGCTGCAGCGCCTGCAGCTCCCGCGGCGTGGTGACGCTGCGCTGGGTGCGCTCGATCTCGGCGATCCGGGCCTCGATGGCGGCCACCTCGGCCTGGCGGCGCTCGAGGTCGGCGGCCAACCCGTCCCGCTCGGCCCGCCGGGTGACCTCCTCCGCCTCGGTGGCGGCCACGGCGGCTTCGTGCTCGGTCAGGGCGGCTCGTTCGGCCAGCGTGGCCCGCCGGTGCTCGAGCTGGCTGATGGTGGTGTCGCACTCCTGGAGCACGAGCAGCCGCTCGAGCGGGGTGTCCTCAGGCATGGGCCCTCGTCATCATGGTGTGGGGGGTGGCGCGACGGTGGTCGGCGGTGGTGGTGGTGCTGGTGGTGGCGCCGTGGTCGGGGTGGCCACGGGGACGCAGCTCTCGGGCGCGCCGTCGCCGTTCAGGTCGCCGGGAAGGTAGCCCGCCGGACAGGAGATGCCCGTCGCGGGCGTGTCACTGGGCGCGGTCGGAGCCGGCGTGGCCGGGTCGCCGCCGAAGAACGAGTTGAGGTTGCGCCCGCTGCGGGTCGGGTTGCAGGCCGGGAAGGCGGTGTAGGCCAGGTTGCGGTGGGCGGGCTCGTTGAAGGCCCGCCACATCTCGGCCGGGTAGGACCCACCGGTCACCGACCGGCCCCCGACGCTCGTCATCGGGACCCGGGCCTCGGGATTGCCCATCCAGACGGCGGTGGCCAGGAACGGCGTGTAGCCGACGAACCAGGCGTCACCGAAGCTCTGGGCGGTGCCGGTCTTGCCCGCCGCCGCCATGTTGGGCAGCTGGGCGGCGGTACCGGTGCCCCCCTGCACGTTGGCCTCGAGGACCTGGGTGGCCAGGCAGGCCGACTGCTGGGAGATCACCTGCCGGCCGGGCGACTCGTGCTGGTAGATGACGTTGCCGTCGCGGTCGGTGACGCTCTCGATGAGGTAGGGCTCGTGGCGCACGCCGCCGTTGGAGAGGACCGCCGCCGCCCCGGCCATCTCGATGGGATGGACCTCCTCGGAGCCGATCGGCAGCGACAGGTTGCGGGGGTCCAGCTCGGTGGTGATGCCCATGCGCCGGGCGGTGCGGACGACGTTCTCGAGCCCGAGGAACTGGCCCAGGCGCAGGAAGGCGCAGTTCGAGGAGGCCGTGGTGGCCGAGGTCAGGGAGCCGACGGAGCCGCCGCCGTCGGCGAAGTTGTTGGCGACGTAGGGATCGGGGTAGCCGCCCGGGTTCGGGAACGAGCAGGGGCCGGTGCCGTCGACGATGTCATCGGGCACGAGGCCGGCCTCGAGGGCGGCGGCCAGGACGAAGATCTTGAACGACGAGCCCGGCTGACGCTGGCCCTGGGTCGCCAGGTTGTAGCGGTACCGGTCGAAGCCGGGACCGCCGACCATCGCCCGCACCGCTCCCGTCTGTGGCGTGACGGCCACCATGGCGGCGGTGAACTGGCCCCCGGTGTCGGGCAGCACGTTGTTGCGGGCCGACAGGGCCAGGAACTGGGCCTCGGGGCTGAAGGTGGTCTGGATGCGCAGGCCGCCCCGGAACACGGCGTTGTAGCGCTCGGCGGGGGTGGCGCCCAGCTCCTCCATGTCGAGGAGCTGCTGCTTGACCTCCTCGACGAAGTAGTCGTTGGGCTCGGGCAGGACGTCGATGCGGGCCTCGGGCAGCGGGGCCACGTCGTAGAAGTCGGCCTCCTCCTGGGTGATGTAGCCCAGCTCGACGATCCGGTCGAGGGCGACCCGCCGGCGTTCGCGGGCCACATCGGGCTCCCGCACCGGGTCGTAGCCGACCGGGTTCTGGATGAGGCTGGCCAGCAGGGCGGCCTGGCCCCAGTCCAGCTGGTCGACGTTCTGGCCCCAGTAGGTCTCCGCCGCCGCCTGGACGCCGTAGGCACCCCCGCCGAAGTACACCTGGTTCAGGTAGCGCTCGAGGATCTCGCGCTTGGACATCTGCTTCTCGAGCTCGATGGCCAGGATGGCCTCACGGGCCTTGCGGTTGAGATCCTGGCGGGGCGAGAGCAGCGAGAGCTTGACGAGCTGCTGGGTGATGGTCGAGCCGCCCTGGGCGATGCCGCCGGAGCTGACGTTCTCGAACAGGGCCCGCATGGTGGCCCGCAGGTTCACGCCGTTGTGCTGGAAGAAGTCCTCGTCCTCGACGGCCAGGATGGTGCGCCGCACCGTCGGCGGGATGCGCCGCAGCGGCACCTCCTGACGGTTCTCGTCGGCGTGGAAGGTGGCCAGCACCGTCCCGTTGTCGGCGTAGGCGATGGAGCGCTCGGCCAGCGGTTGGAGGTTGACCTCGGGCGGGTCGACCTCGGCCGAGCTGAGGAAGTCGCCCACCTGTGGGGCGACGGCGAGGGTGGCCACGGCCAGGCCACTCGCCCCCAGGGCGAGCACCACCAACAGGCGCAACGCAGTCCGCACGACCACGCAGAGTACCGGCGCGCCCCCACGAGGGGCATCGCGGCCCGATCAGTCGCCGGTGGGTCGGTTCTCGGGGGTGTCGACGATCGTCGGGGCGTCGACGAGGGTCGGGTCGGATCCGACCTCGTCGGCGACATCGGGCGACGCCGGATCGTCCGCCGGCGGCGGGGTCGGGTCGGCGCGCTCGGCGGCGGCTGCCTCGGCCTCGACGGCCTCGATGTCGAAGACCTTCGGCGCCGGGCGCGAGGCCGGCGGCGCCGGATGGTCGTTCGTTTCCGGGGCCTCGGGGGTCTCGGGGGTGGTCTCGCTGGTCGCCTCCGTCGCCGGTGACGGCTCGGCCGCCGGGCCCGGCTCGGAGGACCGCTCGGCGGTCCCGCTCGGCGCCGGGGCCTCGTCGAGGACGGCCCGCTCGGCCAGGGGTCGGGCCGGGGCCCGGCTGCCCGGGTCCTCGTCGTCGGCCAGGATGCGCAGGTCCTCGAGGCGCTCCAGCTCGAACTCGGCCTCCAACTCGGCCAGGGTGCGGGCCTCGTCGTCGCCGACCCGGGCGGCCAGGCGCTCGGCGATGACCTTGGCCTCGGGCAGGGCGACGTCGAGCTCGGCGGTGGCCTGGTCGATGGTGGCCCGAGCCACCTCGTAGGCGGTGAGCAGCCGCTCGCGGCCGACCCGGAGCTGCTCGAGGTTCAGGTGGGCCCGCTGGCGGGTCCGGGCCAGGTCGCGCAGGACCTCGGCCCGCTTGGCCTCGGCCTCGGCGATGAGCTCGCGCCCCCGGGAGCGACCGAGGGCGACCCGCTCCTCGTAGGCGGCCTCCGCCTGGGCGGCGATGCGCTCGGCCCGGGCTTCGGCCTCGGCCAGCTTCGCGGTGATGGTCTCGTCGATCTGGGCCAGGGCGGCGGCGGCGTCGGCCTGCGCCTCCTCGCGGAGGCGGGCGGCCTCCTCCTCGGCGTTGGACCGGGTGGACTCGACCTGGGTGCGGGTCGTGGTGAGCAGGGCCTCGACCTTGGCCCGGGCCCGGGCCGCGTTCTCGGTGGCCTCCTGGGTCAGGGCCTCGGCCCGGGTGGCCGCCTCCTGCTCGACGAGGTGGGCGTCGGCCCGGGCGGTGCGCAGGACCTCTTCGGCCTGGGCCCGCAGGCGCTCGCCGTCGGCCTCGGCCGCCGTGCGCAGCTCCCGCACCGTGCGCTCGGTCTCCTTCTCGAGGGCGGCGATGCGGTTGCGGGTGTCGCGCATGACCCGCTCGGCCTCGGAGCGGACCCGGAGGGCCTCGTCCTTGGCCCGGGCGATGGTGGCCGCCGCCCGTTCCTGGCTCTTGCGCTCCAGCTCGGCCGCGCTCTCGCGGGCGGCCTCGAGCACCCGGGCGGTCTTCTCGCCCAGCCGGAGCATCAGCTCGTTGTCGTCGAGGTCGGCGGGGTCGGGCGGGGGCTCCTGGTTGCGGAGCGCCTCGACCTCCTGGGCCAGCTCGGCCGCTCGGCGCTGGGCGGCGGCCAGGGCGGTCGCCGCCTGCTGCAGGACGGAGTCCACCTGCTCGGCGGCGTAGCCGCGCCGGACCACGGCGAAGTCCACACGCGCCAGGGCCTGCGGATCCAGGTTCTCGGGTGACTGGGCCATCACGTCGCCTTTCGTGCGCTGCCCGCGCGCTCGGGCCGGTGTCAGGCCCCCGCGTCGCCGGCCAACTTGTCGATGGCGTCCTTGGCCGCGTCGGCGCCCTTCTCGATCTTGTCAGTGTGGTCGCCGCCGGTCTTGTCGTCGGCCAGGTCGGCCACCTTGTCGATGGCGTCCTTGGCCTCGTCACCGTGCTCGGCGGCGAGGTCCTCGGCCTTGTCCTTGACGTCCTCGACGGTGTCCTTGATGTCGTCGAACAGCCCCATCGTGTCCTTCCCTCCGGTCTCGGGTCGGTGCCGACCCTACCGCTACGGTCGTCGGGGTGACGCCGGCCGACGACCGGGCCGCCCTGGCCAGCATCGCCGAGCGCCTACCCGTCCGTGCCGGGGCCAGCGCCGTGCTGACCGTCGCCGGGCCGGTGGCCGTGGGCAAGTCCACCGTGGCCGCCCACCTGGCCGCCGCCACCACCGACGGCGGGGCCAGCGCCGCCGTGGTCAGCACCGACGGCTTCCTCCACCCCAACGACGTCCTGGCCGCCCGGGGCCTGCTCGACCGCAAGGGCATCCCCGCCACCCACGACCTCGACGCCCTCGCCGCCGTCCTGGATGCGGCCCGCCACGGCGTGACGCCCCTGGTGGTGCCCCTCTACTCCCACGAGCGCTACGACGTGGCCGACGAGCCACTCGTGCTGGACCGCCCCGACGTGCTCGTCGTGGAGGGCGTCGTCGCCCTGCAGCGTCCGTTCGGCGACCTCGCCGTCTACGTCGACGCCGACGATGCCGACGTCGAGCGCTGGTACGTCGAACGCTTCGTCGCCCTGGTGGCCGAGGCGGCCGACGACCCCGCGTCCTTCTACCGGGCCTGGGTGGGCGACCCACCCGAGGCCGTCGAGGCCGTGGCCCGGGCCGTCTGGCAGGCGGTCAACCAGCCCAACCTCGACGAGCACATCCGTCCCTGCCGTGACCACGCCGACGTCGTCGTGGTGAAGGGCCCCGACCACCGGATCGTCGAGGTCCGCTGGGCCTCGGGGGGAGCCTCCTAGCCTCATCGGCGTGAACGGGATCGGCCCCCAACTGGTGCTCGTCGGCCTGCTCGTGGCCCTGAACGCCGTCTTCGCCGGCACCGAGCTGGCGTTGGTGTCGCTGCGGGAGAGCCAGATCAAGCGCCTCGAGGCCGAGGAGGGACGCAAGGGCGAGTCGCTCGGGCGGCTGGCCCGCGACCCCAATCAGTTCCTGGCCACCATCCAGGTCGGCATCACCCTGGCCGGTTTCCTGGCCTCGGCCACCGCCGCGGTGACCCTGGCCGAACCCCTGATCGAGCCGCTGGACTTCCTCGGCGGCGCGGCCGAGCCGGTGGCGATCATCCTCGTCACCGTCGTCCTGGCCTACCTGACCCTCGTCCTCGGCGAGCTGGCCCCCAAGCGCCTCGCCATGCAGAACACCGAGAAGTGGGGCCTGCGAGCCGCCCGCCCCCTCTCGACCCTGTCCCGGGCGACGCGCCCGATCGTGTGGATCCTGTCCCGCTCGACCGACCTGGTCGTGCGCCTGGTCGGCGGCAACCCGCAGGCCCGGGCCGAGGCCATGAGCGACGAGGAGATCCGGGGGCTCATCGCCGAGCACGCCACCTTCACCCCCGACCAACGGGAGATCATCGAGGGGGCCCTCGAGGCGTCCGAGCGGACCCTCCGCCAGGTGCTGCGCCCCCGCAACGACGTGGTCGCCGTCGACGCCGCCGTCACCTGCCGGGAGGCCGCCACCGCGCTGGCCGAGGCCGGCCACTCGCGGGCCCCGGTCACCACGACGGCCCACGACCTCGACGAGGTGGTCGGCACGGTCCACGTCCGCGACCTGCTGGCCCGCCCCGACGACCCCGTGGCCGACCACACCCGCCCGGCGCTGTTCCTGCCCGAGTCGGTCCAGGTGCTCGACGCCCTCCGCCGCATGCAGGCCGACCGCCAGCAACTGTGCCTGGTCGTGAACGAACACGGTGGCACCGAGGGCCTGGTCAGCGTCGAGGACCTGGTCGAGGAGCTGGTCGGCGAGATCTACGACGAGTCCGACCGTGACGTGCTGACGGTGCGCCGCCTGCCCGGTGGCTCGTTCGTGCTGCCGGGGCGCTTCCCCGTGCACGACCTCGAGGACATCGGCGTGGTCATCCCCGAGGGCGAGTTCACCACCATCGCCGGCGCCGTGCTCGACGGCCTCGGCCACATCCCCACCGAGCCCGGCGAACGGGTGCGCCTCGGGCACTGGTGGGCGCAGGTCCTCACCGTCGAGGGCCACGCCATCACCGCCGTGCGCCTCAGCCCGGCCCGCCCTCCCGGCGAGGCGAACGACGAACCGGGGTCCTAGGCCTTCCTAGGCACCACGTCGACCAGGTGGTGCACCGGGTCGTGGATGAAGTAGCGGGCGAAGGTGTCGATGGTGAACGCCGCCCCGTCGCTGCGCCGGCCCGGCCGCACCCGTTCGTCGGGGGTCACCGTGGCGAAGGCCGCCGCCAGCCGCTCCGCCGCCGCCACCAGCTCGTCGGCCACCACTGCGGGGTCGGCCTCGCCGTAGGCATCGGACACGGCCGTGGCGTCCTGGTCCCAGTTCGGGAACAGCGGGTCGTCCTCGGCCCGCATGAGGGCCAGGCGCTCGTCGTAGACGCGGAACACGTCCCGGACATGGCAGGCGTACTCCAGGGCCGACCACCGGTCGGGCCGGGCCCGCTCGGCGACGTCGGCCCGGGCCAGCACCTCGACCCAGGTGGCGGCGTTGGCCCGCACCATGGGGGCCACGTCGTCGAAGACGACCGCCCGCCCGTCGAAGCCGCACTCCGGGCAGGGCCGTTCGAGGACCCAGGTCCAGTCCTTGGTGTCGGGCTCGATGGTCATGGGGTCCTCCCTAGATGACGCCGCCGGCGAGCAGCACCACGGCCAGGCCGGCGACCGCGAAGCGGTACCAGGCGAAGATCGAAAGGTCGTGGTGCTCGAGGTAGGCGACCAGCCACTTGATGGCCAGGACGGCCGACACGAAGGCGAAGGCGGCGCCGATGAGGGGGCTGGCCAGGCCGAACTGGTCGACGAGGGTGTCGCCGTCGGTGACCACCTTGTAGAGGCTGGCCGCGGTGAGGGTGGCGAAGCCGAGCAGGAAGCTGAACTCCACGGCCGCCGGCAGGGCCACGCCGACCAGCAGGGCCCCGAGGATGGTGGCCAGTGACCGGCTGGTGCCGGGCCAGAGGGCCACACACTGGGCCAGGCCGATGAGCAGGGCCTGGCGGCTGGTGATGGCCGTGAGCGGGTCGTGGGCGACCGCGTCGCCGGGGACCCCCCGGTCGGGGATGCGGCCGCGGCGCTCGAGCACCAGGATGAGTACCCCGCCGATCACCCAGGCCACCACGATGGGCCACGGGCCGAAGAGCGCCTCCTCGATGGCGTCGTCGAAGAGGAAGCCGAGGACCGCCGACGGCAGGAACGCGATCACCAGGTTGACGAGGAGGCGGCGCCCGTCGGGGTCGGCGCCGAGGAGGCCGCGGACCATGTCCCGGAACCGGCGCCAGAAGAGCCCGACCACGGCCAGGATGGCCCCGAACTGGATGGCGATGACGTAGGTGTTCACCGCCTCCAGGCCGGCGCTGCCCTCCTCGTCGGGCAGGCCGAGCAGGCGGGAAGTGATGAGCAGGTGCCCG
>CAYTJS010000139.1:0-9707 GCA_964438115.1 uncultured Iamiaceae bacterium | reverse complement strand
GTGACGATTCCTGGCCGGCGCGGTCGGGGGGTCCCCGGCCCGGGAGTGCCCGCTCCGTAGATTCGGGAGCGCCATGGCCCGGAACCGCCGTCGCCCCGACGGTCACGAGGAGCGCCCCGCTCGACCACCAGGCGCGGCCGACGCGCCCGGCCCCGACACCCTGGGCGACGTCCTGGCCGCCACCAACGACCCCATCACCACCGTCGACCGCACCGGCGCCCTGGTGTACGCCAACCCCGCCGCCGTGGCCTTCTTCGGCCTCGACGACCCCGTGGAACGGGCCCGCTGGGGCACCCCGCCGGGCTGGGCGGTGGCCCGCTACCGCGACGAGGTCCGCCCCGCCCTGCGCTCCCACGGACGCTGGGACGGCGACCTGGCCTTCCGCCGCGACGGTGAGGACGTCGCCGTCACCGTGACCTTCGTGGCCCACCGCGACGCCGACGGCCGGGTCGGACGGGTCACGGCCATCACCCGCGAGCGGGTCGCCGACGCCCCCGCCGACACCCCCGGTCGCGACGAGCTGACCGGGCTGGCCGACCGCGGCGTCTTCCTCGACGGCCTGGCCACCGCCCTGGACGGGGCCGGCGACACCCACCGGGGGGTGGCCGTCCTCTCCTGTGACCTCGACGGCTTCCGGGTCGTGAACGAGGGGCTCGGGGCCGCCGCCGGCGACGAGGTCCTGCGTCGGGTGGCCGAGCGCATGGCGGCGAGCGTCCTGCCCCACGACCTGGTGGCTCGCTTCGGCACCGACGAGTTCGCCGTGCTCTGCACCGGGCTGACCTCCCCCCGCGAGGCGGTGGCCCGCTCCGAGCGCATCCAGACCGCCGTGCGCCGTCCCCTCGCCGTGGCCGGCTCCGAGGTGGTGCCCACGCTCAGCGTCGGCATCGCCTACGACGACCGGGGTGCCAGCCGCCCCGAGGCCCTCGTCCGCGACGCCGAGGCCGCCCGCCTGCGGGCCAAGGCCCGGGGCCGGGACCGGGCCGAGGTCTTCGACGACGACCAGCGGCGCCGGGCCCTCACCCGTCTCGACACCGAGGCCGGGCTGCGCCGGGCCGTGGCCGAGGGCCGGGTCGTCGTCCACTACCAGCCGGTCATCGACCTGCGCGACGACCGGGTCACCGGCTTCGAGGCCCTCATGCGCTGGGAGCACCCGGAGCGGGGCCTGCTCGCCCCCGGCGACTTCATGACCGTGGCCGAGGACACCGGGCTCATCGTCGAGCTGGGGCGGCACCTGTTCACCACGGCCTGCCACCAGGCGGTGGCCTGGCAGCAGCACCACGACGAGCGGCTGGCCATCTTCGTCAACTTCTCGGCGTCGCAACTGCGCCACCCCACCGTCGTCGACGACGTCCGGCTGGTGCTCACCGAGACCGGCATCGACCCGACCCGGGTGCAGATCGAGCTGACCGAGCACGCCCTGCTCCACGACGAGGACGCCGCCGGGGCCCGGGTGGCCGCCCTGAAGGACCTCGGCCTGCGCATCGCCATCGACGACTTCGGCACCGGCTACTCGTCGCTGTCGTACCTGCAGCGTTTCCCCGTCGACCTGCTGAAGGTGGACCGCTCGTTCGTGGCCGGCGTGGCCCGCGACGGCGACGACGCCGCCATCGTCCGGGGCGTGATCGAGCTGGCCCACCGCCTGGGTCTGGACTCGGTGGCCGAGGGCGTCGAGACCCCCGACCAGGTGGACACGCTGCGGGCCCTGGGCTGCGAGCGGGCCCAGGGCTACCTGCTGGGCCGCCCCGCCGACGCCGACACCCAGACCGCGTTCCTCACCACGCGGGCCCTGACCCCCCACCTCCGCGCCGTCGACGACCCCCCGTCATCGGCCGCCGGCGACTCCGGCGCCGCCTGACCACCATCCCCACCCGTTCTGGCCCTGGATTTCGGTGCCCGGGCACCGAAATCACCGGCCAGAACGGGGAGGACGGCGGGTGGGTCAGGCGGTGGCGTAGGCGGCGAGGGCGTCGGCCACCCGGCCGCGACGGTCGACCACGCCGGGCTCCTCGGCCACGGCCTCCAGCCAGGGCGGGCGGAACCGGGCGGCCACGGTGATGGGCGAGTCCAGCTCGGAGAACTGCAGGGCCAGACGGACGTAGGTGGTGGCGTAGTCGGCCGGGCGCAGGTCGCGGCTCAGGTCGAGCAGGGCGAAGGGATCCGGGGCCGACCCGTCAACGGCGGCGGGCAGGAGGATGGCCGTCGAGCCGGGGTGCTCGCCGCCGCCGGCGAGACCGACCCCGTCGGCCAGCACGGCGCCGCGCACCAGGGCCGGGCGGGCGCCGGCCACGAGCAGGGCGACGTAGGCGCCGAGGCCCCGGCCCAGCACCGTGCACGGTCCCAGGTGGGCCAGGGCGGCGTCGGCGTCGGCCATCAGGACCTCGGCGGTGTAGCCGCCCCCGACCGGGACGGTCGAGGCGCCATGGCCGGTGAAGTCGAGGCCGTGCACCGGGCCGGGCCAGCCGGCGCAGTCGTCGGGGACCTCGGCGGGCGTGGCCCCGCCCAGGGGGTGCAGGAGGAGCAGCGGGGTGCCCTCGCCGCTGCGCAGCTCGTGGAGCACCAGCTCGACCTTGCCGTGGCGGAGGCGGATCATCCCCCGGCCGCCAGGAAGTCGAGGGTGCGCTCGGCGGCCCGCTCGGGGAACTCGATGTGGACGAAGTGCCCCGAGTCGGTCCAGGTCTCGACCACGGCGCCGTCCGGCAGGTAGGGCTCGAGGTCGGCCTCCTGGGTGCCCCAGCCCATGACCTCCGGCTGGCTGGCCAGGATCCCCAGGAAGGGCATGCGCAGGCCGGGCAGGCGGATGAGGGACCACTCGGGCCGCCACGGGCCGAAGCCGCCGAGGCGGAGGCCGGGGTCGATCTTCCAGCGCCAGCCGTCGTCGTCCTCGCGGGCGCCGACGGTCACCAGGTAGCGGAGCCACGCCGGCGAGAGGCGGGGGTTCATGCGGCCCCGGCGCTCGGCCAGCTCGTCGATGGTGCCGGGCTTGCGCTCCTTGTCGGCCGCCGACCGGCGGTGGTCGAGCCAGGAGGCCAGCTCGCCGGAGACGAGCCGGGTCCGCTCGTGGTCGGGACGGTCGGGCTGGGCCTGGTTGGAGGGGAGTCCGTCGAGGTTGACCATGCGGCTGACCCGGTGGGGCAGGGCCTCGGCCAACTCGAGGAGCAGGCCCCCGCCCTTCGAGTGGCCGACGAGGGGCAGCGGGTCGATGGGCCCGAGGGAGTCGAGCACGGCCACGGCGTCGCGGAGGTCGGCGCCCCAGCCGTAGAGGGCGGCGTGGTCGGAGTCGCCGTGGCCCCGCTGATCCCAGGCCACCACCCGCCAGCCCCCCTCGGCCAGCAGGGGGGCGAACACGTCGTAGGTGCCCACGAAGTCGAAGCCGCCGTGGGCGAGCAGGAGCGGCGGGGCGTCGGGGTCGCCCCACTCGGCCACGGCGATGCCGAGGCCCGAGGAGTCCACCCGGTACTGCCGGTCGGGCCGGCGGGCGCCCGGATACTGCCGGGGGTCGTCGGATGCGCTCTCCACGACCGGCATCCTTAGCGCATGACCGAGGTCGCCGAGGAAGCCGCCCGCCGGCGCACCTTCGCCATCATCAGCCACCCGGACGCGGGCAAGACCACGCTGACCGAGAAGTTCCTGCTCTACGGCGGCGCCCTGTCGGGCGAGGCCGGGTCGGTGAAGGGGCGCGGGGCGCAGCGCTCGGCCACCTCCGACTGGATGGAGCTGGAGCAGAAGCGGGGCATCTCCATCACCTCGACGGTGCTGCAGTTCCCTTACCGGGACCACGTCCTGAACCTGCTCGACACCCCCGGCCACCGGGACTTCTCCGAGGACACCTACCGGGTCCTGGCCGCCGCCGACGCCGCCATCATGGTGCTCGACGCCGCCAAGGGCATCGAGCCCCAGACCCTGAAGCTCTTCGAGGTCTGCCGGGACCGGGGCCTGCCCCTCCTCAGCTTCATCAACAAGTGGGACCGGCCCGGCCGCGACGCCCTCGAGCTGATCGACGAGATCGAGGAGCAGATCGGCCTGACCCCGGCGCCGGTGACCTGGCCCGTCGGCTACGCCGGCGACTTCCGGGGCGTCGCCCACCGGGGCGGCGACGGGGGCTTCACCCGCTTCACCCGCACCAGCCACGGCGCCACCCGGGCCCCCGAGGAGCACGTGCCCGCCGACCGGGCGGCCGCCGAGGAGGGCGAGGCGTGGGCCACGGCCCAGGAGGAGCTGGAGCTGCTCGACGCCGCCGGGGCGGGCGCCGACCTGAAGGCGTTCCTGGCCGGTGAGTCGACCCCCGTGTTCTTCGGGTCGGCCCTCACCAACTTCGGCGTGGGGATGCTGCTCGACGCCGTGGTCGACCTGGTCCCGCCGCCGGCGCCCCGGGCCGGGGCCGACGACGTCCCCCGGCCACTCGACGGGCCCTTCGCCGCCTTCGTCTTCAAGGTCCAGGCCAACATGGACCCCGCCCACCGGGACCGGATCGCCTTCTTCCGGGTCGTGTCGGGCCGCTTCGAGCGGGGCATGACCGTGACCCACGACAAGACGGGCAAGCCCTTCACGACCAAGTACGCCCACCAGGCCTTCGGCCGGGACCGGGAGTCCATCGAGGAGGCCTACCCCGGCGACGTGGTCGGCCTGGTGAACGCCTCCGAGCTGCGGGTGGGTGACGCCCTCTACGTCGACGAGCCCATCAGCTTCGGCGACATCCCCAGCTTCGCCCCCAACCACTTCTCCACCGCCCGGGTGAAGGACACCGGTCGGTACAAGCAGTTCCGCCGGGGGATCAGTCAGCTCGACGAGGAGGGCGTGGTCCAGGTGCTGCGCGACCCCGACCTGGGCGACCAGGCCCCGGTGCTGGCCGCCGTCGGGCCCATGCAGTTCGAGGTGGCCCTGCACCGGCTGGAGAACGAGTTCGGGGCGCCCGTCGAGCTGTCGCCGACCGGGTACCGGGTGGCCCGCCTCACCGACGAGGAGAGCGAGCCCGCCCTGCGGGCCATGTCGGGGGTCACCGTCTTGCGTCGGGCCGACGGCACCCGCTACGCCCTCTTCGAGAGCCCCTACTGGCTGGACCGGGTCGAGCACGAACAACCCGAGCTCACCCTCACCCGCCTCCTCGCCGAAGGCTGACCCCGCCCCCGTCTCTCCGAAATTGCGTCGATCCGTTGCGGCAGGCGCAACAGATCGACGCCAGAACGGAAGGATGGGACGGCCGATCAGACCTCGACGAGGGTGAGCGTGGGGTCCAGGCGAGCCAGGTCGGCGGCGTCGGCGGTCAGGACGGCGTGACCCGACCGTCGGGCGCAGACCACCACGTGGGCGTCGACCACGTCGGTGGTGTCGGTGGCGGCGATGAGCTGGCCGACGAAGGAGGCATCGGCCCGATCCAGGGGGACGACCTCGGTGGTGGGCTGGCGGAGGAACCGCACGAGTCGGGCCTGACGGGCCGGCGCTCGCAGGACCTGGGCGACCACCGGTGCCGGGACCTCCACCCGCGCACCGACCTCCTCGACCCGGGCCAGGAGCGCCATGACCGGCCGGGTCCCCCGTTCGAGGGCGATGAGGGCGCCGGCGTCGAGGGTGACCCCGCCGCTCACGCCACCGGGGCCCGACCGAGGATCCGGTCGGCGGCATCACGCTCGGCATCGGTGAGCGGCCCACCGGTCTGGCCCATGGCCACCTCGAGGGTCTCGTGCCAACCAGCGACGTCGTCGAGCCCGACCCCGACGGCGTGGCTCACGAAACCTGACACCGAAGGGGTGGCACCGGCGGCCACCAGCGCCCGGATGGCCGCCAGCTGCTCCTCGGGCAGGGTCACGGTCACCTTCACCGTCGCCATACCGATCACCATACTGTCCTCCTCGGCCGGGCCCCCGGGGGACCAACCGTAGGGAGGCAGGGTGACGGGCCTAGTGTCGGCGAGATGAGTGAGACCTCCCTGAACCCGGCCGAGGCGGCCAAGCGGGTGGCCGGGCGGGCGGCGGCGACCGTGGTGGCCGACGGGATGCGGGTGGGGCTGGGGACCGGCTCGACGGTGCGGTACGCCATCGAGGCGCTGGCCGAGACCGGCTTCGAGCTGACCTGCGTGGCCACCTCCACGGCCACCGAGGCCCTCGCCGGCGACCTGGGGCTGCGGTTGGTCGACCCCGACGAGGCCCTGCACCTCGACGTGACCATCGACGGCGCCGACGAGGTCGACCGGGGCCTGAACCTCACCAAGGGTGGAGGCGGGGCCCTCACCCGCGAGAAGGTGGTGGCCGCCATGGCCGACCGGTTCGTGGTGGTGGTCGACCGCTCCAAGGTGGTCGACCACCTGGGCCCGTTCGGCACCCCGCTCGACGTGCTCCCCTTCGCCCCGGCCGTCGTGGCCGAGGCGGTGATGGCCCTGGGGGCCACCTCGGTCGAGCGCCGTCCCCACCCCAGCGACAACGGCGGGGTCCTGCTCGACGCCCAGTTCGGGGCCATCACCGACCCGGCCGAGCTGGCCGCCGCCCTGTCGGCGGTGCCCGGCCTCATCGACCACGGGATCTTCCTGGCCGACCTGGTCAGCACCGTGGTGGTCGCCGACCCCGACGGCACCGTCGAGGTCCTCGGCGACCCCCTCTGAGGCCCGCGACCGCCGGCCGAACGGTGCCTCTGGCACCCGATGCCGTGGCCGCGGCAACGGAATCAGGGGCCAGGACGAGGGGGAGCGGTCAGCGGCGGGCCCGGTAGCGACGGATGAGGGCGTTGGTACTCGGGTCGTGGGCCAGGTCGGGCTCGGCGGCGGCGGTCAGCTCGGGGATGATGGCCGTGGCCAGCGACTTGCCCAGCTCCACACCCCACTGGTCGAAGGAGTTGACGCCCCACACCGCGCCCTGGGTGAAGACCTTGTGCTCGTAGAGGGCGACGAGCTGGCCCAGGACCGAGGGGGTGAGCCGGTCGGCCAGGATCGTCGTGGTCGGCCGGTTGCCCTCGAAGGTGCGGTGCGGCACCAGCGCCTCGTCCACGCCGGCGGCCCGCACGTCGTTGGCGGTGCGGCCGAAGGCCAGGGCTTCGGCCTGGGCGAAGAGGTTGGCCATCAGCAGGTCGTGGTGCTCGCCGAGGTCGTGGTTGGGCCGGCAGAAGCCGATGAGGTCGGCCGGCACCAGGCGGGTGCCCTGGTGGAGGAGCTGGAAGAAGGCGTGCTGGCCGTTGGTCCCCGGCTCGCCCCAGACGACCGGCCCCGTGTCCCAGTCGACGGGCCGGCCGTCCCGGGTGACCGACTTGCCGTTGCTCTCCATGTCGAGCTGCTGGAGGTAGGCAGGGAAGCGGGCCAGCTCCTCGCTGTACGGGAGGACGGCGTGGGTCTGGGCCCCCCAGAAGTTCGAGTACCAGATGCCGAGGAGGCCGAGCAGGACGGGGGCGTTGGCCTCGAGCGGCGCCGTGCGGAAGTGCTCGTCGACGAGGTGGAAGCCGGCCAGCAGGTCGCCGAAGGCATCGGGGCCGATGCCGAGCATCAGGGACAGGCCGATGGCGGAGTCCATGGAGTAGCGACCGCCGACCCAGTCCCAGAAGCCGAAGGTGGCGTCGGGGCCGATGCCGAAGGCACCCACCTCCTCGGCGTTGGTGGAGAGGGCGACGAAGTGGTCGGCCACCGCCGCCTCGCCCAGGGCGTCGACCAGCCAGGCCCGGGCCGAGCGGGCGTTGGTCATCGTCTCGAGCGTGGTGAAGGTCTTGGAGGCCACGACGACCAGGGTCCGGGCCGGGTCGAGGCCCCGCAGGGCGCCGGTGAGGTCGGCGCCGTCGACGTTGGAGACGAAGCGCAGGTCGAGGTCGTGGTCGACGAAGGCATCGAGGGCGAGGGCGGCCATGGCCGGCCCGAGGTCCGAGCCGCCGATGCCGATGTTGACGACGTGGCGGAACCGCTCGCCGGTCGCCCCGCTGCGTTCCGCGGAACGCACCGAGTCGGCGAAGGCACCCATGCGGTCGAGCACGTCGTGGACGTCGGGCACGACGTCGTGGCCGTCGACCTCGATGACCGTGCCCCGGGGGGCGCGGAGGGCGACGTGGAGCACGGCCCGGCCCTCGGTGCCGTTGATGGGCTCGCCGGCGAACATGGCGTCGCGGAGGCCCTCGACGTCGGCCTCGCGGGCCAGGTCGGCGAGCAGGCCGACGGTCCGCCGGGTGATGCGGTGCTTGGACCAGTCGAGGTAGAGGTCGCCGACCTCGATGACCAGCTCCTCGCCGCGGGTCGGGTCCTCGGTGAAGAGCCCCCGCAGGTGGACGTCGGCCAGGTCGTGGCGATGGGCCGCCAGCGCCGCCCACGCCGCCGACTGGTCGATCGGGGTCGCCATGGCCCCAGGGTAGGAGTCACCCCCGCCTACGGTGGGCGCCATGCAGCTGGGGATGATCGGGTTGGGTCGGATGGGGGCCAACATGGTTCGCCGGCTGGTGCGGGACGGTCACGAGTGCGTGGTCTACGACGTCGACCCCGGGACCGTGACCTCGTTGGCCGAGGAGTCCCCGGCCATCACCGGGACCGGGTCGCCGGCCGAGCTGGTCGCCGGGCTCGAGGCGCCCCGTTGCGTGTGGCTGATGGTCCCCGCCGGCCTGGTCGACCGGGTCGTCGACGACCTGGCCGTGCACCTCGAGGCGGGCGACACCGTCATCGACGGCGGCAACTCGCACTTCGAAGACGACCTGCGCCGGTCCGCGGCCCTGGGCGAGCGGGGCCTGCACTACGTGGACGTCGGGGTCAGCGGCGGCGTGTGGGGCCTCGACAACGGCTACGCCCTGATGATCGGCGGCGACGCCGAGGCCGTCGGCCGCCTGGACCCGGTGTTCCGGTCACTCGCGCCCGGGGTCGAGGCCGCCCTGGGTCGCACCGTGGGCCGGGAGGGTGAGCCCTCCCCCGCCGAGCACGGGTACCTCCACTGCGGTCATGCCGGCGCCGGCCACTTCGTGAAGATGGTCCACAACGGCATCGAGTACGGCCTGATGGCGGCCTATGCCGAGGGGCTGAACATCCTGGCCTCGGCCGGGCTGGGCAAGGCCACCCAGGAGCACGACGCCGAGACGGCGCCGATGCGCAACCCGGAGCACTACCGGTACGACTTCGACCTGGCCGACATCGTCGAGGTGTGGCGCCGGGGGACGGTGATCCGGTCGTGGCTGGTGGACCTGACCGCCAACGCCCTCGTCGCCGACCCGGCGCTGGCCGCCTTCGAGGGCCGGGTGTCGGACTCGGGTGAGGGGCGGTGGACCTGCGAGACCGCCATCGACCTGGGCGTGCCCGCCCACGTGCTGTCGTCGGCCCTGTTCGAGCGGTTCAGCTCCCGGGACCGGGACGACTTCGCCGGCAAGGTCCTCTCCGCCCAGCGCCACCAGTTCGGCGGCCACGCCGAACGCCCCGCGGGCTGACCCCCCACCCCCGGTAGGGTGCGAACCACCCGGGGACGTAGCTCAGTTGGCTAGAGCACCTGCTTTGCAAGCAGGGGGTCGTGGGTTCGAGTCCCATCGTCTCCACAACGTTTCCCCTGGTCACGGGCTTGACTCCTGGCCGGTGGAAGGCGTCACCGAAGCCGCACTCCGCGAAAACTCCGCGAGACACAGTGGTACGCCGTGGCTCACAATGGCCCCAAGCGTGAGCGGTCGGCACCGGTGACCGGCAACCGACGGGGGGTCTGACAGGAGTACGGATGCAGATAGAGTCCCGTCGGGTGGTGGGGTTTGAGGTGTGATGCTCGGTGTGGTCAGCCCTT
>CAYTJS010000138.1:0-9722 GCA_964438115.1 uncultured Iamiaceae bacterium | reverse complement strand
CGGCCCACCGACTGCGAGGGCAGCCGGACTGCGCGGTCCTCGCCGGCGACGCCATCGAGCTCCTGCCGGAGGACGGGACGTTGTTCTTCATGTACAACCCCTTCGGGGCCCCCCAGGTCGACGCCCTTCGCCAACGGCTCGAGGCGCTGCCTGCGCGGACGCCAGCAATCCGGCTCCTCTACCACCACCCGAAGCACCTCGAGGTGTTCGAGGGACGAGACCGATGGCGCATCGAGCGAGTGCAGCTGGGCGGCGGGCGTTCAGCACCGTATGACGACCTGGCCGTCATCGATCGACTCGGCTGACGCGCATGTTCAGGACCCCATTCGGCACGTTCGCCGTCTTACTACATCGTGTAGTCACATGAAGCGTCTTCGCCGGGCTGCGGCCGGGCGACTGGCAATCACCCTGCTGGGTGTCGTGATCCTTGCGGGCTGTACGGCAACGACCGCGGGCGGCACGGACTACGTGGCCACCGGCGATCCCGTCGACGTCCCGACCGAGCCCCTGGCCAGCGTCGACGGGGAGGAGTTCGGGGGGATCCTCGTCGGCCAGCGGGGACGGCCCGTCGTCGTGAACGTGTGGGCCTCCTGGTGTGGCCCGTGCCGGGTCGAGGCACCGCTGCTGCAGGACGCGGCCGAGGAGTATGGGGACCGAGTCGCCTTCATCGGCATCGCCTCACGTGACGAGCGGTCGGCGGCGCTGGAGTTCCTCGACCGCTACGACATCCGCTACCCGAACCTGTTCGACGCATCGGGCGAGGTCCGCGAGGCACTCGGGCTGCGTGGCCTTCCGACCACGTACATCTTCGACGCAGAGGGGCGTGGTCAGGCAACGGTGATCGGCGGCATCGGCGAACAGCAACTCGCCGCCCAGCTCGAGGACGCCCTGCGATGATCGATCGGGGCCTCGCGGTGTCGATCGGCATCGTCGCCGCCGCGGTCTGGCTTGCGGCCCGGCGCATCCCGGCGCGGACGTTCGACCCGTCGCGGGCGTTCGACGTCCTCGCCGGTCCGGTCCTCCTCGGGCTCCTCGTCGGGCGGCTGACCGCGATGGCCCTCACCGACATCGGCGGTCTGGCCCACGTCCGCGACGTCCTCGTCGTGCGAGGCGGCGTCGAGCTCTGGCCGGCGGTCGCCGCCGGAGCACTCGTGCTCGTCCGGGCCGCTCGCCGGGAAGGCGTTCCGGCTGCCCTTCGGATCGTGGACGTGGCCCCCTTCGTCCTGGTGGGGATGGCCGCCTTCGACGGGTCCTGCCTGGTGCGGGAGGGTTGCTTCGGGCCGACATCGGCGGTCGGTCTGGTCCCTCCCGGACTCGAGAGCCGCGTGGCTCCGCTGGGCCTGCTGACGGCGGCGACCACCGTGCTGGCCGGGGTGGTCGTGTGGCGGCGGTGGCCCAGGAACCCCTTGAGCACGGCCTTCGGCGCAGTCTTCTTCGTCGCCGCGCAGCGGGCGGTGGTGTCGATCTGGCTGCCGCGCTTCGGCCCGGGGCTCACCCGACAGCACCTGACGTCGATCACCGTCGCCGTGCTCGTCGGCGCAGCCCTGGTCGGGCTCCGCCTCTTCGACCCGATCAGCTCGGCCGCTGCGCTGCCCGAGGATCGCACAGGGGGCGGCTCGGCATGATCAGCTCGAGCGCTCGACCTCGTTTGGTTCGGCGACCGGCTCGGGCTCGTCGTCCCGCTGGAGCGCCCGCATCCCGAGCAACATGGTCCCGACACAGAGGGCGGGATACAGCACGACGGTCACCGCGGTCGGCGGCTCTGCCCCGCGCAGGGACAGCATGAGCACGATGCCGAGGACGGCAAGGCAGGCGAAGTGGGCTCGGTGCACCGGGACGCTCCTGGGGATGGATTCGACGCCGTGCCCATCGGCACGAGCTACTAGCCACTGTAGGTTTTCGTGGTGACCGGCGCCTCGTGCTCGACATGCGGAGGCGGCCGGACCTGCCCGGAGTGCCTGGCCGGGAACTGTCGCTCGTGCGTGGGCAACCCCCGCTGCTTCGCCTGCGACGGCCACGGGCGCATCGGCAACGCACCGTGCCCCCGGTGTCATGGCACGGGCCGGTTCTGCCTCGGCTGCGACGGTGAGGGCACCTGTCGGCGCTGTCACGGCACCGATCGGTGCCCGGCCTGTGCCCGAGGAGCCGATTCGCGGTCAAGTAGCGTCGTTGGCTCGGGACCCGAGGAGATCTGAGCGCAGGTGGCGAGTCGACGAGCGCTGGGTGCGCTGGAAGCCGAGGTGTCGGCGGCGCTGTGGGCCAGCGACCGACCGTTGACGCCCTCGGAGATCCGCGAGGCCCTCGGTGACGGCCTGGCCTACACCACGGTGCAGACGATCGTGACCCGCCTGTGGGAGAAGGGTCGGCTCGAGCGCGAAAAGGTCGGTCGCGCCTATGCCTACCGGCCCGCGGTGAACGAGGCCCAGCACTTTGCGGAGCGAATGCACGAGACGCTGGCCGGGGCCCAGGACCGCCAAGGTGCCCTCTCCCGCTTCGTCGACGAGCTGAGCGCGGACGAGGTCAGCCTGCTGCGATCGATGCTCGACGACAGCGGCTCGTGACCGTCCACCTCGTCGTCGCGACGCTCCTCGCGCTGGCAGCCGCGTTGTCGGCCGATCGTCTCAGCCAGCGGCTCGCGCCGGCGATGGCTGCTCGACTGCTCACCGCGACGGCGGTGACCGCGGCCGGGCTGACGGCTTGGGTGCTGTTCGCCCTCTCGCTCGGCGGACTCGACCGGTCACCGTGGTTGGCCGAGCGGCTGGGCTGGTGCCGGTCGGTCGCCGGGCTCAGCCACGACGTGCCCGGCCCGGTGGCCGCCGCCTCGGCACTGGCGCTCGCGGCCATGCTGCTGCGCGCCGGTTCCCTGGTGCGCCGATGGCGCCGGATCCGACGGGTCTCGGGGGAGGACGGCCTCACCGTGGTCGACGACCGGGCGCCCTTCGCGTATGCCGTCCCCGGTCGCCCCGGTCACATCGTGGTGTCCAACGGGATCCTCGGGCTGCTCGACGACGGCGAGCGGCGGGCCATGCTGGCCCACGAGCAGGCCCACCTCGACCTTCGGCACCACCGGCACCTACGAGCGTGTGAGCTGGCGGCCTGCCACCCACTGCTCGCCCCAGTGGCCCGGTCGGTGCGCTTCGCCACGGAACGGTGGGCGGACGAGGAGGCGGCTCGGGTGGTCGGCGACCGCGGGCTGGTCGCTCGCGCGCTGTCCCGCACGGCGCTGGCCTCGGCCACACCGATGCCGGCGGGGGCTGCGGGCGGCCTGCTGGGCGAAGGCGTCACCGAGCGCGTGACCGGGCTCCTCGGGGACCCGCCACCCCGCTTCGACGCATCCCAGGCGCTCGTCATGGCCGCGTCGTCAGGTGCCATGGCCACCGCCGGCGCGCTGACGGTGCGGCTCCATGACGTGGCCGCGGTGCTCGCCCACTTCTGCGGAGCAGGCTGACCACCACTAGTTCCTACAGTTTGTAGTAGTAGGGTGCGGGGGTGCCGATCACCGCCACGAGCCTGGCCATCCGCCCGTTGAACGGCGCGGATCTTCCGTTCACGGCACCGCTGCACGCACGCGCCCTTCCCCACGGGCTGTTCGCCCAGCTGGGGGTCGGGTTCCTGTCCGCCTACCACCACACGTTCGCCCACAGTCCGCACGCGGTCGCGCTCGTGGCCGAAGAAGATGACTTCCCGTTCGGTTTCCTGCTCGGCACGGTCGACAACGACCTCCACTACCGGCACGCAGCCCGGCACCACGGACCGGCGCTCGTGCGCCGTGCACTCGGCGGACTCCGCCGGGAGCCGCACTTGGCTTGGACCGTCGTGAGGGATCGGACCCGGCGGTACGCCCGCCGCGCCGTTCAGGTGGCCCGACCGGCACCGCCGGCAGCAGGTCCTGCCGCGGTGCTCCACCACGTGGCCATGGTCCCCGGGGTTCGGCGGTGTGGCGCTGGCGCCGACCTGGTCGACGCCTTCCTGCAGCAGGCGTGCGACGGGGGCGCGCTGCGTGCCGTGACCCTGACCCGAGCTGGTGACGACGGCGCTGGCGCGTTCTACCAGCGGCTCGGCTGGGAGCAGGTCGCGACGGGGGGCGAGTCGGACTGGGAGCGATACGAGATCGACCTTCGCCGATGACCCGCTCCGCCCGTCGAAAGACTGGGGCCATCGTCCTGGCCCTCGCCCTCCTCACCGCCTGTGGCTCCGCTGACGGCGAGTCGAGCCCACCCGTCTCGGACGCGCCGACGAGCACGCAGGACCATGCCGCACCCGCGACAACGGCGGTGGTCCTCGAGGCACCGGAGCCCTACGTGCCCGCTGCCGGCGAGCCCTCCCCCGAGGTGAAGCAGGCCGCTGCGCAGGTCGTCCAGGCCCTGCTCACCTACCCGGTGGGCGGCGGGACCCCCGAGCAGGCGACGAGCCGGATCGAAGGGCTGCCCGCCGCACCGGGCGTCGCGACCCAAGCCGGGCCGCTGCTTCGACCGAACGCTGCCGCCACGGCGGAGATCGTCTACCCGCAGTACGGCGGGCTCCTCGAGGACGCCGCTTCCGTCATGGTGATCACCCGGTACCGGGTCCGCACGGCGGAGCGGGACGACACCGTCGTCCGCACCATCGACGTCCGACTGGCCCGCCAGGCTGATGGCTGGCAGGTCACCGAGCTCGCGTCCCTGGGTGGGAACCGACCGGCGGACTCCCCGGTGTCCGGCGAGGGGGCGTCCGTGCTGGCCAACCCCGCGATCGAGCTCCCCGCTTCCGCTCGCTGGGACATCAAGGCCGGACGGGTCGACGCCCGCATCCTGCAGGTCTTGCTCACGATCGCCCGAGACCACACCCTGTCGGTCACCACCTTCTCCACCGGCCACCCCGTCGAGGTCTTCGGCACACCGTCGGTCAGCAACCACACCGAGGGCCGAGGCGTCGACATCTGGGCCGTCGACGATCGTCCGGTGATCGACCAGCGGGCTGCCGACAGCCCGCTCCGCGACCTCGTCGTCGATCTCGTCGGCCAAGGCGTCACCGAGCTCGGCTCGCCCTGGGCGGTCGGCGGGGGCTCGTTCACCAACACGCTCCACCAGGACCACCTCCACCTCGCCTACGACAGCTGAGGCGAGCTCGTTGACGGAGGCCCTCGCGCTGCCCATCGGCGCGATCGTGGCGGGATTCGTCTCCTTCAGCTCTCCCTGCTGCCTGCCGCTGATCCCGGGTTACCTGAGCTATGTGTCGGCACTCCCCGTCGCCCACCTCGGGCAGGCCGAGTCACGTCGGGTCACCCTTCGAGCAGCGGTGCTGTTCGTGGTCGGGTTCACGACCGTCTTCGTTGCCATGGGCGTCGGTGCCTCCATGCTCGGCTCGGTCCTCGTGCGCAACCAGGACCGCCTCCTGCGATGGGCCGGCGTGGCCGTCATCCTGCTCGGCCTCAGCTCGACGGGGCTCCTGCGGATCCCGTGGCTGCAGCGGGAACGGCGGCTCGACCTGTCGCGGATCCCGAGCGGTCCCGGATGGGCCTTCCCCCTGGGGATGGCGTTCGCGGCGGGGTGGGCGCCCTGCATCGGGCCCATCCTCGCCACCATCCTGGCGACGGCTTCCGTCGCCGACAGCGCCGGCTGGGGTGGTGTGCTGCTGGCGCTGTACTCGCTCGGGCTCGGTGCACCCTTCGTGCTCCTCGCCCTCGGCTTCCGTCGGGCGCAGGGCTCGCTGTCCTGGCTCCGACGTCACGGCCGCCACGTCGAGGTCTCGGGCGGGGCGATGCTCGTCGGGGTCGGGATCCTGTTCGTCACCGGAGACTGGAACGACCTGTTCCGTCCGCTCCAACGGTGGTTCGCCGAGTTGGGGTGGCCGCCGATCTGACGTCACATGCCGACCCGCAGCCGCAGGTCGATCCTTCGGTCAGCAGTCAGGCGATCTCGACGGCGAGACTCATTCCGGCCTCGTAGTGACCGGGCTGGTGACAGCCGATCACGTACTCGCCGGCGTCCGCAAAGGTGTAGGTGAGCTCGCTGGTGTCGCCGGGCTCGACCTCGAGGGCCCTGCCCCCGACGTCGTCCATGTCCTCCATGTCGTGACCACCGTCATCACCGCCGGCCATCTCCTCGGCATGGGCCTCCTGGTCCTCGGCCGTGCCCACGTAGGCCTCGTGGACAACCTCGCCCTCGTTGCTGAAGACGAACGTGACCCGTTCGCCGGCCGCGACCTCCACGGCGTCGGGGCGGTAGGCGTTGTCGACCATGTCGATCTCGATCCGACGGGCGTCGCCAGCAGGTTCCTCGTCGCCGCCGCAGGCGGTGAGCACGGTCGACAGCAACGCTGCCGCCAGCAGGGTGATGGTCGTGCGCACGGTGCGTCCTTCGTATCCGCTCGTCAGGCCCTGGACTCGCGATGACCGCCGGCCGAGCCGAGCCAGCGCTGGGTGGGCGGCGTGACCTTCTGCGTCGCCGCCGTTCCGGGAAGATCTTCGGTCGCAGACTACGACAGATTGTCGGACTTCGGTAACTTGCTGACCCCCACCCCCTTGGAGACCAACGATGCCCATTCGCCGACGCCTCATCCCCATCGTCCTTGCCCTGATCGCCGTCCTCGGCCTCGCTGCGTGCGGTTCCGATGACAGCGCCAGCACCGATGAGCGGCCGGAGGCCGGTTCCGCGGCCGACGCCGAGCACAACGATGCCGACGTCTCGTTCGCCCAGGGGATGATCCCCCACCACGAACAGGCCATCGAGATGGCTCAGCTCGCGGCCACGAACGCAGAGGACGAGCGGGTCATCCAGCTCGCCGGGGCCATCGAAGCGGCCCAGGGCCCGGAGATCGAGCAGATGCAGGGGTGGCTCGAGGCGTGGGGTGAGTCCGTCGAGGGCGGCGGCATGGGTCACGATGAACACGGCGGCTCCGGCGGCGGAATGATGAGCGAGGAGGACATGGCTGCCCTGGAGTCGGCCACCGGAGCGGAGTTCGACAGGATGTTCCTCGAGATGATGATCGAGCACCACGAGGGCGCGATCGACATGGCCGAGACCGAGGTCGCGGACGGCGAGTACGCCGAGGCGGTCGAGCTCGCCGAGGCGATCGTCTCGACCCAACAGGCCGAGATCGACGAGATGCAGGCGCTGCTCGACGAGCTCTGAGCGCTCGCACCTCGCCGACCCTCCACCCGGCTAGGTGCGATCCGGTGGCGTCGGGGTTCCGCCCGCCCCGGCGCCTCCAGATCTTCCCTCAGGTCCCGACCCCGAGCTCGCGGAGGCGATCCGCCGGCGCGAGGCCAGCCGGCCAGCGCTCGCCGTCGGGAGGGCCGACGTCGTCGGTCGCCGGAGGTCAGGTGAAGGCCACGCCCAAGGATCCGAGGAGTTCTTGGACACGGATGCCGATCTCGTCTCGGATCGGTCGGATCGCCTCGAGATCCTGGCCGGCGGGGTCGTCGAGCTCCCAGTCCTCGTAGCGCTTGCCGGGGAAGAGGGGGCAGGCGTCGCCGCAGCCCATCGTGATGACCACGTCGGCGGCGCGGACGATCTCGTCAGTCCAGGGCTTGGGGAACTCCTGGGCGATGTCGATGCCGATCTCGGACATGGCGAGCACGGCGGCGGGGTTCACCTCCTTTCCGGGTTCGGAGCCTCCGGACCAGGCAACGGCGCGGTCGCCGGCGAGGTGGTTGAACCATCCCAGGGCCATCTGAGAGCGACCAGCGTTGTGGACGCAGAGGAACAGGACGACCGGGAGCCCGTCGTTGGCCTTGCCTTCGACCTTGGCGAGGGCCTTGAGACGTTGGCGGGCGAAGCGTTCGGCGATGAGCGGGAGGAAGGAGACGATGGTCGCGTTTGCGGCGAACTGGTCGTAGCTGCTGGCGAGGAACTGCTCGATGGTCTCGACCCCGAAGGTGCCTTCGAACTCGCGCTGGAGGCGGGCTGCGGCGGTGCGCAGGGCGATCTGGCGGTCGAGGCTGAGGTCGTCGAGGTCGGGCATGGCGTGGCTCCTGGGTCAAGCGGACTGGTGGTCGTGCGGGACGAGCAGGTCGACCGGCGGCTCGTCGGGGTGGAGGTAGCGGGCGAGGCCGATGGCGAGGCCGGCGCCGACGAGCTGGAAGGCGATGAACGCCGGGGCTGAGGAGGGAGCGATCCCGGCGAAGGAGTCGGTCAGGGTGCGACCGATCGTGACCGCGGGGTTCGCGAAGCTCGTCGAGCTCGTGAACCAGTAGGCGGCAGCGATGTAGCCCGCGACTGCGTAGGGGGCAGCGTCGCCTCGGCCGCTGCGGACCACGCCGAGGATGACGAGGAGTAGGCCGAGGGTTGCGATGACCTCGCCGAGCCACAACCCAGCTCCGCTACGGGCGTGCGCGGAGAACGTGATCGGGTCGAGGTCGAACATGACGTTGGCCACGACGCAACCGACCATGGCACCGCTGATCTGGGCGGGGATGTAAGCGACGGCTTCCCTCCCCGTCGTGCGGCCGAGGATGAGGTCAGCGAGCGTCACCACCGGGTTGAAGTGGGCGCCGCTGAGCGCCCCGAAGGCGAGGATCAACGCCACGAGGACGGCGGCGGTGGCCGTCGAGTTCTCCAGCAGTTGCAACCCGACCTGGTCCGGGGACAGTCGCTGGGCGGCGATGCCGGAGCCGACCACGGTCGCGACCAGGAACGCCGTGCCGATCGCTTCGGCAGTCACCTTGCGCCCGAGCGTCGCCTCCATCAGCAGCAGGGCCGGCGGCGCTCCCCCGGGTCGGGGGCCTCGGTGGCGACGCGGTCGAGCTCGGCGGCCAGCGGCGCAAGCGCCTCCGCTTGGAGCCGGTAGTAGGTCCAGTAGCTGTGGCGAGTGCTCGTGACGAGACCGACGTCGCGCAGGACGCGGAGGTGATGGCTGACCAGGGGTTGGGGGAGGCCGAGCTCCTCGACGAGGTGGCACACACAGAGCTCCTCGGCCGCGAGCAACTCGAGGATGCGCCAGCGCTGCGGCTCCGCCAGCGCCTTCAACACCACTGTCGGCTCGACATCTACATCAACGACCATCGACATGGATGGTCGTTGATGTAGATGTCGGTGGCAAGCAAACAGCAGGTGAACTCAGCCGGCCAGGACGGCGCGGAGCTGTGCCACCCGCTCGGGCACGATCGCGCAGTTCACCCACCGGCCCACCTTCTCCTTGGTGATGAGACCGGCCTCGGCCAGGACCGCCAAGTGGTGCGAAACGGTGGGCTGGCTCTTCCCCACGGGCTCCTCGAGGTCGCAGCTGCACGCCGTGGCCTCGGGTGCCGCCGCGATCAGCGACAGGAGCTGGAGCCGCACGGGATCGGCGAGCGCCTTGAACGCTGCGGCGAGCTCGACGGCATCGTCAGCCGAGAGCGGTTCGGCCAGCAGCGATGGGCAACAGGTGTCCGTCGCCGTCACGGGGATGGGGGTCGTCGTCGCCATGGGCGAACCTCTTGACATTCATCGATAGCTGTCGATATATTGATCGTTGTCAATAGCTTACTCCGGCCAGGAGGCCCACCGTGTCCCGTGTCCAGCTCGCCCTCAACGTCCCCGACATCGACGAGGCCGTCGACTTCTACTCCCGGCTCTTCGCCGCCGAGCCCGCCAAGCGGCGCCCCGGCTACGCCAACTTCGCCATCGCCGACCCACCCCTCAAGCTCGTCCTGTTCGAGGCCGCCGGCGCCGAGGCGCGGCTGAACCACCTCGGCGTCGAGGTCGCCGACCCCGCCGCCGTGCGCGAGCACCAGGCCCGCCTCGAGGACGAGGGCATCGACG
>CAYTJS010000137.1:8571-9725 GCA_964438115.1 uncultured Iamiaceae bacterium | reverse complement strand
GCCCCGCCCTACGACGCCACCGTGGTCGAGCGCCTGGCCGCCGCCGGGGCCGTCACCATCGGCAAGACGAACCTCGACGAGTTCGCCATGGGCTCTTCGACCGAGAACTCGGCCTTCGGCCCTACCCGCAACCCGCTCGACCTCGCCCGGGTGCCCGGCGGCTCGTCGGGCGGCAGCACGGCGGCGGTGGCCGCCGGCATGGCGGCGGTGGCCCTCGGCTCCGACACCGGTGGTTCGATCCGCCAGCCCGCCGCCTTCTGCGGCGTGGTCGGGGTCAAGCCCACCTACGGCCTGGTGTCCCGCTACGGCCTGGTGGCCTTCGCCTCGTCGCTCGACCAGATCGGGCCCATCACGACCACGGTGGCCGACGCCGCCGTCGTGCTCGAGGCCATCGCCGGTCACGATCCCCGCGACACCACCTCCATCCCCGAGCCCGCCCCCGCCCTCTCGTCGGTCCTCGACGAGGGCGTGGCCGGCCTGCGGGTCGGCGTGGTGAGCGAACTGCTCGACGCCACGGGCATGGCCCCCGACGTGGTGGCCCGCACCCGCCAGGCGGCCGACGCCCTGGCCGCCGCCGGGGCCACCGTCGAGGAGGCCAGCGTCCCGGCCTGCGTCTACGGCATCACCGCCTACTACCTGATCGCCCCGGCCGAGGCGTCCAGCAACCTGGCCCGTTACGACGGCGTGCGGTACGGCCTGCGGGTCGACGCCCCGACCACGGCCGAGATGAACGAGGCCACCCGCGCCTCCGGCTTCGGCGACGAGGTGAAGCGGCGGATCATGCTCGGCACCTACGCCCTGTCGGCGGGCTACTACGACGCCTACTACGGCAAGGCCCAGAAGGTCCGCACCCGGCTGCTGGCCGACTTCGCCGCCGCCTACGACCGCTTCGACCTGCTGCTGTCGCCCACGGCGCCGACCACCGCCTTCGAGCTGGGGGCCAAGACGGCCGACCCGCTCACCATGTACCTGAACGACGTCTGCACCATCCCGTCCAACCTGGCCGGCCACCCGGCGGTCTCGGTGCCCTTCGGCACCGGCGACGACGGCCTGCCCGTGGGCGTGCAGGTGCTGGCCCCGGCCCTCGGCGAGCCCACCATGTTCCGGGCCGCCGCCGTCTTGGAAGGAGCGGCCCCGTGAGCGACCGGCCAGGG
>CAYTJS010000137.1:0-8471 GCA_964438115.1 uncultured Iamiaceae bacterium | reverse complement strand
AGCGGGGCCCGAGCGGCCCGGCGGCGGAGCCGCCAGGAGCGGGAAGCATGAGCGACCGACCAGGGAGCGGGGCCCGAGCGGCCCGGCGGCGGAGCCGCCAGGAGCGGGAAGCATGAGCGATCGACCAGGGGACCTGCCCGAGGGGTGGGAGCTGGTCGTGGGCCTCGAGGTCCACGTCGAGCTGGCCACCGCCACCAAGTTGTTCTGCGGCTGCCGCAACGCCTTCGGCTCCGAGCCCAACACCAACGTGTGCCCGGTGTGCCTCGGCCTGCCCGGCTCGCTGCCGGTGCTCAACCGCACGGCCGTGGAGTACGCCATGCGCCTGGGCCGGGCCCTGGGCTGTCGGGTCGAGCCGTCGACCTTCGCCCGGAAGAACTACTTCTACCCCGACATGCCGAAGGACTACCAGGTCTCCCAGTACGACCTGCCCATCAACGTGGACGGCCACCTCGAGCTGCCCGACGGGACCCGCATCGGCGTCGAGCGGGCCCACATCGAGGAGGACACCGGCAAGTCGACCCACGTCGGTGGCGGCGGCCGGATCCACGACGCCGCCCACTCCCTCGTGGACTACAACCGGGCCGGCGTCCCCCTCGTCGAGATCGTGAGCCGTCCCGACGTGCGCTCGGCCGACCAGGCCCGGGCCTACGCCGCCGAGCTGCGCGGCATCCTCCTCGCCACCGGGGTCTCCGACGCCCGCATGGAGGAGGGGTCGATGCGGGTCGACGCCAACATCTCCGTCCGCCGGGTCGGCGACGACCTCGGCACCCGCTGCGAGGTGAAGAACCTCAACTCACTGCGTTCGCTGGGCCGGGCCATCGACTACGAGGCCCGCCGCCAGGTCGACCTGATCGAGGCCGGCGAGCGGGTCGTGCAGGAGACCCGCCACTGGAACGAGGACGAGGGCCGGACCCACACCCTGCGGTCCAAGGAGGAGGCCTACGACTACCGGTACTTCCCGGAGCCCGACCTCGTCCCCCTCGCCCCCGAGGCCGACTGGATCGCCGCCGTCGAGGCGGCGCTGCCGGCCCTGCCCGCCGAGCGGCGGGCCACCCTGGCCGCCGCCGCCGGGGTGGGCACGGCCGAGGTGGCCCTCATCGTCGACCGGGGCCAGGACGACCTGGCCCTCGACGCCATCGCCGCCGGGGCCGACGTGCGCACCGTCCTCAACCGCATCGGCAACGACGTGGGCGAGGACCGGGGCCGCCTCGATGCCGCCGGGCTGGCCGCCCTGGTGGCCATGGAGACCGGGGGGGAGCTGACCGCCACCCAGGCCAAGCAGGTGCTGGCCGAGATGGTCGCCGACGGCCGGGCCCCGGCCGAGATCGCCGCCGACCTGGGCTTCGAGGCCATGGACAGCGGCGCCCTCGAGGCCGTGGTCGACCAGGTCATCGCCGACCATCCCGACGACTGGGCGCAGTTCGTCGCCGGGGACGACAAGGCCCGGGGCAAGCTCACCGGCTTCTTCGTCGGCAAGGTGATGAAGGCCACCCAGGGCCAGGCCGACGGCAAGGCCGTCACCGCCCTGCTGCGGTCCCGGGCGGGCTGAGCCGGCCATGGCGCAGCGGCCGCCGGCCGAGCGCTTCGACGAGGTCCTCGACGCCTGCGCCCAGGGGTTCGGCGAGCCCCGGGCCGCTGCCGAGTGGGCGGCGGCCGAGCGCACCCTCTGGGAGCTCGACCGCACGTGGGTGGCCGTCGACGGCGACGCCTACGTGGCCACCGCCACCGCGTACTCCTTCGAGTTGACCGTCCCGGGCGGGGTCCGGGTCCCGGCGGCCGGCGTGGCCCAGGTCGCCGTGCTGCCCACCCACCGCCGCCAGGGCCGCCTGCGCGAGGTCATGGTGGCCCTGCTCGACCAGGCCGCCGAGCGGGGCGACCACTACGCCCTCCTCAACGCCTCCGAGTCGGGGATCTACGGCCGCTTCGGCTTCGGGCAGGCCGACCGGGTGCTGCGCATCGAGCTGGACACCGACCACGTCGAGCTGACAGGACCGGTGGCCGACGGGACCATGGCCCTGGTCGACGCCCGGGAGGCCACCCCGGTCCTGGCGCCGCTGTACGACCGGATCGCCCGGCACCGGCCGGGGAGCCTGGCCCGCAGCGAGGCGTGGTGGGCCCAGGTCCTGGCCGACAAGGAGTCCTGGCGGGGGGTGGGGGACCCCTTCGTCGCCGTGCACCACGACGCTGACGGCGCCGCCGACGGCTACGTGATCTACCGCTCCCGCCTCGACCAGCGCCGGGGGCACCTGGCCGGCACCATCGAGCTGCGGGAGCTGGAGGCCGCCACCCCCGAGGTCGAGGCCGCCCTGTGGCGCTACGTGTGCGCCATCGACCTGCACACCCGGGTCGTGGCCGACCCCCGTCCGGTCGACGACCCCCTGCCCTGGCGCCTGACCGAGCCCCGTCGGGCCTGGGTGACGGCAGCCACCGACCTGTTGTGGGCCCGCCCCGTCGACGTCGCCGCCTGCCTCGCCGGCCGGGCCTACACCGGCACCGACGAGCTGGTCCTGGCCGTCACCGACGCCACCCTGCCCGCCAACGGCGGGACCTACCGGCTGACGGCCGCCCCCGCTGGCGCGGCCGTGGCCCGGGTCGACGACGCCCCCGACCTGACCCTCGACGTCTCGGCCCTGGGCTCGATCGTCCTGGGCGGCATCGACGCCGGCGAGTTGGCCGCCGCCGGCCGCATCACCGAACACACCCCCGGCGCCGCCGCCCGCGCCGACCGCCTCTTCCGCTGGCGCCCCGCCGTCTACTGCGCCACGAAGTTCTGAGGACCCAACTCCGTCACATGATGTCAGTAGACTGGAGAAGTGCCGAACACCTCCGGTGACGCCAGCATCGTCAAGAAGGGCGGGAAGCCACCGGCTACGCCTCCTCCTCGGCCGACCGGTCAGAGCGCTCCTCCTCGTCCGGCGAGCGAGGCCCGGTAGCAAGTCGTCATGCCCACGACGGTCAGTGGCCTGATCGTCTTCACTGCATTCCTGGTCCCCGGCTTCGTTCATTACGTGCAGCGGCGGAGGCGGGCGCCGCAGCGCCGTCTTTCGCCGCTTGTCGAGACGGCCACGCTCACCACGGTCTCGACCTTCACCAATCTCGTCGCTGTTGGCATCTTCGCCCTGGTTCGTGGGGTCAAGCCAAACAACACGCCTGATGTCGGCCGCCTTGCCCGCGAGGGGATGGACTACGCCGGCGATCGAATCGGCTATCTGCTCGGGTGGGGAGCAGGAGTACTGCTGTTGTCAACCGCGCTTGCCCTTCTCCTAGCGCTGGGCTCGGAGTGGTTCCCAGGGTCTCGCCTCTTCCCGCCTCTGATCGTGGACGTGTCAGCCTGGTATCAGATCTTCGATGACGAGTGCCCAGATGGTCTGACCCCCTACGTCGGATGTGCCATGGCCAATGGCAGCTACTACAGCGGGCTGCTGGCCTGGTACAGCACCGAGGTCGACGAGGTCCGTGACCGCGATCTGGCGTTGGCGCCGCCCTTCATCATTCAGGAGAAGGATCCGGGGAACACACCTGCCGATGGATTCGAGCGGCTGATCCTCTCGGCCCACGAGATTCGTCAGGTCTATGTGTCCTACGTGGACGCCAACGTCGTCGCTGGTCCGCAGGAGGCGGACGACGGCAAGGCCGACGAGTAGGAGGGCGCAAGAGCCCGTGGGGTCGGGTACTTCGGCCCTGGGGCGGGCGACCGCGGCTTCCTAGCGTCGGGGTGTGGGGACGACGGTCTGCCTGGACGGGAACGAGGCGGTGGCCCGGGTGGCCCACGCCCTGTCGGAGGTGATCGCCATCTACCCGATCACCCCGGCGTCGCCCATGGGGGAGGCGGCCGACACCTGGAGTGCGTCGGGGCGGGCGAACCTGTGGGGCGTCGTGCCCGAGGTGGTCGAGATGCAGTCCGAGGCGGGGGCGGCGGGCACCCTCCACGGCGCCAGCCTCGAGGGGGCGCTGGCCACCACCTTCACCGCCTCCCAGGGCCTGCTGCTCATGCTGCCCAACCTGTTCAAGCTGGCGGGCGAGCTGTCGCCGGCGGTCGTGCACGTCGCCGCCCGGGCGGTGGCCACCCACGCCCTGTCCATCTTCGGCGACCACAGCGACGTGATGGCCGCCCGCACCACCGGCATGGCCCTGCTGTGCTCCTCGTCGGTCCAGGAGGCCCACGACCTCGCCGCCGTGGCCCACGCCGCCTCGCTGCGCTCCCGGGTCCCGTTCCTGCACTTCTTCGACGGGTTCCGCACGTCCCACGAGATGAACCGGGTCGACCTGCTCGACGACGACGACCTGCGGGCCCTGGTCCGGGAGGACGACGTCCTGGCCCACCGGCTGCGGGGCCTCGACCCCGACCGGCCCGTCCTGCGGGGCTCGGCCCAGAACCCCGACGTCTTCTTCCAGGCCCGTGAAGCGGCCAACCCCTTCCACGCCGCCGTGCCCGAGATCGTGGCCGAGGTCTTCGACGAGCTGGCCGTCCGCACCGGCCGCCGCTACGGCCTGGTCGACTACCGGGGCCACCCCGAGGCCACCCGGGTGCTGGTGCTCATGGGCTCGGGGGCCGGCGCCGCCGGCGAGGCCGTCGACGCCCTGGTGGCCGCCGGCGTCCCCGTCGGGCTGCTCACCGTCCGCCTGTACCGGCCGTTCCCCGTCGAGGCGTTGCTCGCCGCCCTGCCCCCGACCGTGGAGCGGGTGGCGGTCATGGACCGCACCAAGGAGCCGGGGTCGGTGGGCGAGCCGCTGTACCTCGACGTGGTCACCGCCCTGGCCGAGGCGGTGGCCCGGGGGGAGCGCCCGACGCTGCCCCGGGTGATCGGCGCCCGCTACGGGCTGGCCTCCAAGGAGCTGACCCCCGCCCACGTGAAGGGCCTCCTCGACGAACTGGCCCTCGACCCGCCCCGCCCCCACGTGACCGTCGGGATCGTCGACGACGTGTCGGGGCTCAGCGTCGACCCCGACCCCGACTTCCACGTGGACACCGGCACCTACCAGGCGGTCTTCCACGGGCTGGGCAGCGACGGGACCGTCGGCGCCACCAAGAGCACGGTGAAGATCCTGGGCGAGCACACCGACCTGCACGCCCAGGGCTACTTCGTCTACGACTCGAAGAAGGCGGGGGCCGTCACCGAGTCCCACCTGCGCTTCGGGCCCGAACCCATCGAGGCCACCTACCTGGTCGACGGCGCCGACTTCGTGGCCTGCCACCAGTTCGGGTTCCTCGACCGGCGCGACGTGCTGGGCCGGGCCCGGCCCGGGGCCACGGTCCTGCTCAACAGCCCGTACCCGGCCGACGAGGTCTGGGACCGTCTGCCGGCGGAGGTCCAGGAGGAGGTCCTGGCCAAGGGGCTGCGTCTCCACGTCATCGACGCCGTGGCGGTGGCGGCGGCGGCCGGGATGGGCCAACGCATCAACACCGTCATGCAGCCCTGCTTCTTCGCCCTTTCCGGCGTGCTGCCCACCGACCGGGCCCTGGCCGCCATCCGCGACCAGATCGAGGCCACCTACGCCAAGGCCGGGCCGGCGGTGGTGGAGCGCAACCTGGCCGCCGTCGACGCCGCCCTGGACGCCCTGGAGGAGGTGGCCGTGCCCGACCGGGTGACCGCCGACCACAGCCGGCGGCCGCCGGTGCCGGCGGCGGTGCCCGACTTCGTCGAGCGCGTCACCGCCCGCCTGCTGGCGGGGGAGGGGGACCTGCTGCCGGTGAGCGCCCTGCCGGTCGACGGCACGTTCCCGACCGGCACCGCCCGCTGGGAGAAGCGCAGCCTGGCCGCCGAGCTGCCGGTCTGGGACCCCGACCTGTGCATCGACTGCGGCAAGTGCACCCTGGTGTGCCCCCACGCCGCCATCCGCCTGAAGGTGGTCGAGCCCGCCGCCCTCGACGGCGCCCCCGACGGGCTGGGCGCCAAGTCGTTCCGCTCCCGTGACCTGCCGGGCCGGTCCCTCGTCATCCAGGTGGCCCCCGACGACTGCACCGGCTGCGGGGTGTGTGCCCAGGTGTGCCCGGCGGCGTCGAAGGAGGTCGCCCGGCACAAGGCCCTCGACATGGCGCCCGCCGACGAGCACCGGGAGTCGGCCCGCGCCGCCTGGTCGTTCTTCGCCGACCTCCCCGACCTCGACCGGACGCTGCTGGCCCCCACCAGCGTCAAGGCGTCCCAGACCCGGCAACCGCTGTTCGAGTTCTCCGGCGCCTGCGCCGGCTGCGGCGAGACCCCCTACCTGAAGCTCCTCAGCCAGCTCTTCGGCGACCGGATGGTCGTCGCCAACGCCACCGGCTGCTCGTCGATCTACGGCGGCAACCTGCCCACCACGCCCTGGGCCACCGACGCCGACGGCCGGGGTCCGGCCTGGGCCAACTCGCTCTTCGAGGACAACGCCGAGTTCGGCCTCGGCCTGCGGCTGGGCCTCGACCAGCACGTCGCCGAGGCCCGGCTCCTCCTCGAGCGGCTGACGCCGGTGGTGGGCGAGGACCTCGTGGCCGGGCTGCTGGCCGAGCCCGCCCGCGACGACGTCGGCATCGCCGCCCAGCGGGAGCGGGTGGTCCGGCTGGTCGAGCTGCTGGCCGACCGCGACGACGCCGACGCCCGGCGCCTCGTCGCCCTGGCCCCCGACCTGGTCCGCCGCTCGGTGTGGATCGTCGGCGGCGACGGCTGGGCCTACGACATCGGCTTCGGCGGCGTCGACCACGTGCTGGCCAGCGGCCGCGACGTCAACCTGCTCGTGCTCGACACCGAGGTGTACTCGAACACCGGTGGGCAGGCGTCGAAGGCCACGCCCCGGGGGGCGGTGGCCAAGTTCGCCTCGGGTGGGCGCCGCACCGGCAAGAAGGACCTGGGCGACGACGGCCGGGCCTACGGCGACGTCTTCGTGGCCCAGGTGGCCATGGGGGCCAACGACGTTCAGACGGTGAAGGCCCTGCAGGAGGCCGACGCCTGGCCGGGTCCGTCGCTCGTCATCGCCTACAGCCCGTGCGTGGCCCACGGCATCGACATGAGCCAGACGATGGTCCACATGCGCGACGCCGTGCACTCGGGCCACTGGCCGCTGTACCGCTACCAGCCGGGCGGCGACGAGCACGAGCACCCGTTCCGCCTCGACAGCCATGCGCCCGACACGCCGTTCCGGGAGTTCGCCATGACCGAGGGCCGCTTCGCCATGCTCGCCCGCAGCGACCCCGAGCGGGCCGAGCACCTCTTCGCCCTGGCCCAGGCCGACGTCGACGAGCGCTGGCGGTACTACGAGCAGCTCGCCGGCGTCGAGCGCACCGTCCCCCACGAGGAGGACCCGTCGTGAGCACCGGCCCCGACCTGTCGACCACCTGGCTGGGCCTCGACCTCCGTTCGCCGGTGGTCGCGTCGTCCAGCCCCGTCACCGGCGACCCCGACGGCCTTCTGGCCCTCGACGAGGCCGGCGTGGGCGCCGTCGTCCTGCCGTCGCTGTTCGAGGAGCAGGTCGTCCACGAGGCGCTGGAGGTGGACCGGATGCTGGCCGCGGGGGCCGAGGCCTTCGGCGAGGCCAGCGGCTACTTCCCCGAGCTGGACAGCTACAACACCGGTCCCGACCACTACCTGGCCCGGGTGACCGAGGCCCGGTCCGCCCTGTCGGTCCCCGTGGTGGCCAGCCTCAATGCCGCCACCGGCGGAGGCTGGGTGCACTACGCCCGCCTGCTCGCCGGCGCCGGTGCCGATGCCGTCGAGCTGAACGCCCACCTTGCGACCACCGACCCCCACCGCCGGGGGATCGAGGTCGAGGACGAGCTGGTGGGCCTGGTCGAGGACGTGGTCGGCGCCGTCGACGTGCCCGTGGCCGTGAAGCTGGGCCCCTACTGGTCGTCGCTGCCGGAGCTGGCCGGCCGCCTGGCCGACGCCGGTGCCGCCGGGCTCGTGCTGTTCAACCGGCCCTTCGCCCCCGACCTCGACGTCGAGACCCGCGAGGTCGTGCCCCACCTCACCCTGAGCACCCCCGACGAGCTGCTGCTCCCGCTGCGGTGGATCGGCCTGCTCGACGGGCGGGTGGCCACCGACCTCGGTGCCACCTCGGGCGTCCACGACGCCGAGGGCGTGGCCAAGGCCCTGCTGGCCGGTGCCCAGGTGGCGATGGTGGCCTCGGCCCTGCTCCGCCGCGGTCCCGGCCACGTGGCCACCGTGCTGGCCGACCTCACCGCCTGGATGGCCGACCACGGGTACGAGTCGGTCACCCAGCTCCGCGGCTCGGCCAGCGCCCGGGGCGTCGCCGACCCCGCCGCCTACGAGCGGGCCAACTACCTCCAGACCCTCACCAGCTACAGCTCGCGCTAGGCGCCGAGGCGGATCCAGGCGTCGGTGCGGAAGCGGGCGAGGAGGGTGACGGCCCGGGTCGTCATGAGGAGGCCGATGGCCGCCCACAGCCAGCCGATGCCCAGGCCCAGGGCGAGCACGGCGAGGGCGGCGGGGGCGAAGACGGCGAAGGCGATGCCCATGGCCACCGCCAGGTAGCCCAGGTCG
>CAYTJS010000136.1:7510-9738 GCA_964438115.1 uncultured Iamiaceae bacterium | reverse complement strand
CTTCGAGAGGGTGCCCACCCGGACCACGGTCGCGGGCAGGGCGGCGTCGGGGGGCAGGTGGGGACCGAGCACCGCGTGGGCCTCGTCGACCACGAGCAGGGCCCCGCGCCGCGCGCAGACCTCGACCAGGTCGTCGACGGGGGCCAGGTCACCGTCCATCGAGAACACCGAGTCGGTGACCACGATGGCCGGCCCCTCGGCGCCGGCGAGGAGGCGGTCCACCGCGGCCACGTCGCCGTGGGGGGCGATGGCCCGCTCGGCGCCGCTCAGGCGACAGCCGTCGATGATCGAGGCGTGGTTGAGCTCGTCGCTCACCACGAGCACGCCGGGGCCGCCCAGGGTGGTCAGCACCCCGACGTTGGCGGCGTACCCGGTGGCCAGGACCAGGGCGGCCTCGGTCCCCTTCCACGCCGCCAACTCCTCCTCGAGGGCGGCGTGGGCGGGCCGGGTACCGACGACGAGGCGGGAGGCGGTGGCCCCCGTCCCCCACCGGGCAGCGGCGTCCTGGGCGGCGGCGATCACCGCCGGGTGGGCCGACAGGCCGAGGTAGTCGTTGCCGGCGAAGCTGACCACGGGCCGCCCGTCGAGGGTGCCGGCCGGGCCGAGGGCGTCGAGCACCCGGGGCGCCCGCCACTGCCCGCGGGCGGCGACCGCATCCAGTTCGGCCCGCAGGCGCGCCGGCCAGTCGGTCACGAGGGCCTCCCGGCGATGGCGACCATGGCCGCGGTGATGCGGGCCACGTCCTCGTCGTCGGTCACGTACGGCGGCATGGTGTAGAGGAGGCGGCCGAAGGGCCGCAGCCAGACCCCGTGGTCCCGGCCGATGCGCTGGGCGACGGCCAGGTCGAGGGGCTCGACCTGCTCGATCACCCCGATGGCGCCGAGCACCCGCACGTCGGCCACCCCCGGCCGGTCCCGGGCCGGCTCCAGTCCGGCGACGAGGCCCGCCTCGATGCGGGCCACGGTGGCCGCCCAGTCGCCGTCGAGCAGGAGCCGCACCGAGGCCAGGGCCACGGCGGTGGCCAGCGGGTTGGCCATGAAGGTCGGCCCGTGCATGAGGGCGCCCGGCTCGGTGCGGCCGATGGCCTCGGCCACAGAGGGACGACACAGGGTGGCCGCCAGCGAGAGATACCCGCCGGTCAGGGCCTTGCCCACACAGGCGATGTCGGGGGCGATCCCGGCGTGGTCGCAGCCGAAGAGGGCCCCCGACCGGCCGAACCCGGTGGCGATCTCGTCGGCGATCAGCAGCAGCCCGTGCTCGTCACACAAACGGCGCACGGCCTGCAGGTGCTCGGGGGCGTGGAAGCGCATGCCGCCCGCCCCCTGGACGATCGGCTCGACGATGACCGCGGCCAGCTCGTCGTGGTGGGCCTCGACCAACCGGGTCAGCTCGGCCACGTGGTCCTCGGACCACGGAGCCCCGAAGACGGGGCCGGGGACGGGGGCGAAGACCTGGGCGGGCAGGTGGTCCCGGAAGAGGTGGTGCATCCCGGTGTCGGGGTCGCACACGGCCATGGCCCAGGTGGTGTCGCCGTGGTAGCCACCCCGGAAGGCCAGCACCCGGCGGCGCTGCGGCCGCCCCCACCCGAGCTGGGCCTGCAGGGCCATCTTCAGGGCCACCTCGACGGCCACCGACCCGGAGTCGCAGAAGAAGACGTGGTCGAGTCCCTCGGGGGTGATGGCGACCAGGGTCTCGGCCAGGGCCACCGCCGGCTCGTGGGTGAGGCCGCCGAACATGACGTGGGCCATGCGGTCGAGCTGATCGCGGGCGGCGGCGTCGAGCACCGGGTGGCGGTAGCCGTGGATGGCGGCCCACCACGAGGACATACCGTCGACCAGTTCCTCGCCGTCGGCCAGCCGGAGGCGCACCCCCTCGGCCGAGACGACCGGCAGCGGGGGCGGGTCGGCCGGCAGGGCGGCGTAGGGGTGCCACACGACCCGGGCGTCGCGGGCGGCCAGACCCTCCATCGGGGAAGTCTCGCCGGTGACGACCGACCGAAGCGATTCGCGAGTCCGCCCACCCCGGGAGCCGGGCGTCAAGGGAAGGGCAGAGGCTGGATCACCGCTCCTGGCCGCAGAGCGGCCGGGCCGCTGGGCCCGCCTCCGCCCACCCCGGGAGCCGGGCGTCAAGGGAAGGGCAGAGGCTGGATCACCGCTCCTGGCCGCAGAGCGGCCGGGCCGCTGGGCCCGCCTCCGCCCACCCCGGGAGCCGGGCGTCAAGGGAAGGGC
>CAYTJS010000136.1:0-7410 GCA_964438115.1 uncultured Iamiaceae bacterium | reverse complement strand
CGGGCCGCTGGGCCCGCCTCCGCCCACCCCGGGAGCCGGGCGTCAAGGGAAGGGCGGAGGCCACGGGAAGGCGCCAGCACCCTGGGAAAAGCGCTGGTGGCGATGCATTGGAGGGAGTCGTGACCCCCGCCCTTTGTTCCCTTGTGTGTCAGAGGGGGCGATGACCTCTGACATCAACATCATCGGCACCAGGGGTGGTCGCTTGAGCGAAAGTCCCACGCTCCGTGTTCACCGGTCGATGACGGCCAGGTCCTCGTCGGTCACGGTGGTCGACCGGGTCAGGGTGACGAACTCGTCGTCGGCCTCGGGCCGCTCGATGCTCGTCGACACGGGCACGGCGGTGGCCCGGTCGAAGCAGTAGCGGGCCCGGGTCCCGAGGGGCGGGGCGACGATCGAGCGGGTCAGGGCCAGGGTGAAGCAGACGGCGTCGGTGGTCGGCTCGGTCGCCGCGGTGACCTCGTAGAGGGGGTCGGCGCCGGTGACGTTGGAGGCCAGGTCGCGGAGCTGCTCGTCCACCCCCTCCTGGTAGCTGCGCCGGGCCCGGGCGTCCTCACAGTCCAGGGCCTCGTCGCGGTAGGTGCAGTAGACCCGGCGCCCGTCGACCAGCCCCACGGCCCCGTCGCGGTCGAGGGTCAGGCGGTCGGGCGGCCGCTGCACGATCTCGATGCGGTCCGTCAGCTCGGCCCCCGTGCTGTTGCTGGTGCGCGTGAAGGAGGTGACGAGCTGCCAGGTCCCCTCGCGGCTGGCCCGCCAGGTGTCGAGGAAGGCCTCGGCCGCCGCCGGGCCGGCCCGGGTGGTGGGCGGCGGGGCGGCGTCGTCGTCGGCCGTGACGGCGGCGATGACGACGACGGCGAGCAGGCCCACCAGGGTGAACGCGGCCAGCCGCCACCTCGGGCCCATGGCGCAGGACCGTACCGACTGGCCCGGGGGCGGCCCGGGCACCGTCATCCGCCCCGGCGCGCGATCCTGGGGGCATGGGTTTCCACCACCTCGCCATCGCCACCCGTGACCTCGAGGCCACGCATCGCTTCTACACCGAGGCCATGGGCTTCGAGCTGGTGCGGGTGGAGGCCGCGCCCGGCGAGCGGGAAGGGGCATGGGCCAAGCACGTCTTCTACGACACCGGGGCGGGCATGTTCGCCGTGTGGGAGGTCCACGACCCCGAGGTGGGCGACTTCGACCCGGCCATCTCCACCGGGCTGGGCCTGCCCGTCTACCTCAACCACATCGCCTTCGACGCCCCCGACCTCGGCGCCTTGGCCACGGCCCGCGACCGGTGGACGGCGTACGGCCTCGACGTCATGGAGCTGGACCACGAGTGGTGCCGGTCGATCTACACCCTCGACCCCAGCGGGATCATGGTCGAGTGGTGCACCACCACCCGGGTCTTCGACGACGAGGACCGGGCCGCCGCCGCCCGCGACCTGCTCGACCCCGCCCCGACGGTGAAGCCGGCGCCCGATCCGATCTTCCACCAGGGTCGCCGGCCCGCCGAGGCCCCCGCCTGAGACGCCCCCGGCCCCTCGGCGGTGGTCGCCGGGGCCGGGATGGGCGAAGATGACCCGGTGAGCGCGTCCGAGGCGGACGACACCGACGAGAGCGAGCCGTCCCCGGTCCCGGGGTCGGACGCGCCGCGCCACCAGCGCCACCACCACCGCCACCACCGGCCGGTGAGCCCCACCCCCGACGCCGTGGCCGAGGCCCTGGCCGAGGAGGACCGAGCCATCGAGGCCATGGGCCATGGACCGCCGGCCGCCCAGCGCCGCTACTGGTCGCCGTGGCGGATCCTGTTCCTGATCGGCTCGGCCATCACCCTCTACCTGCTGCTGCCCAAGCTGCTCGACGTCCTCGACTCGTGGACCGAGCTGCGCACCATCTCGTGGCCGTGGTTCGTGGTGATGTTGGCCTTCGAGCTGGGCAGCTACGTCTGCATGTGGTGGCTGATCCGGGTCGCCCTGCCCGAGGCCGACTGGTTCACCGCCTCGACCTCCCAGATGGCAGGGGCGGCGGTGACCAAGGCCGTGCCCGGGGGGGCGGCCATCGGCGCCGCCCTCCAGTTCCGGATGCTGTCGGCCAGCGGGGTGCGCATGGGCACCGCCGGCTCGACCATGGCGGCCACCTCGATCGTGTCCACCGCCACCCTCTTCGCCCTGCCCGCGGTGGCCCTGATCCTGGCCTTCTTCGGCGCCCCCATCCCCCGGGGCCTCAGCCTGGTGGCCTGGGCCGGCGGGATCCTGTTCATCCTGCTCGTGAGCCTCGGCGTGGTCGCCGTCAACACCGACCGGCCCCTCGTCTACGTCGGCTCCTGGCTGGAGCGGGTGGCCGAGTGGGTATCGGCCCGGCGGGGCATGCCCAACCGGTTCACGGTGGCCCGGATGCTGGCCGAGCGGGACCGGGTCAAGTCGGCGCTGGGTGAGCGTTGGGGCCAGGCCCTGCTCGCCTCCTCGGGCAACTGGCTGCTCGACTACCTGGCCCTCGTCGCCGCCCTGCAGGCGGTGGGCGCCAGCCCCCGCATGAGCCTCGTGCTCCTGGCCTACGGCGCCGCCGCCGTACTGGGCATGATCCCCATCACTCCCGGCGGCCTGGGCTTCGTCGAGGCGGGCCTGGTCGGCACGCTCACCCTGGCCGGCGTGTCGGCCCAGGACGCGGTCCTCGCCACCCTGGCCTACCGCCTGGTGTCGTACTGGTTGCCCCTGCCCGCCGGGCTGGGCGCCTACATCTCGTTCCGCTTCCGCTACGGCGACCTCGGCGTGGAGGCCCCCGAGCAGGTGCCCCCCATGCCCCGCTCCATGCACTGACCGCCGGGCCGGGGACCGCTCGGGGATCAGAGGTTGCGGGCGCCGTCCTCGAACTTGGCGAAGCGGGGCAGGAAGGTCAGGTGGACGGTGCCGACCGGGCCCGACCGGTGCTTGGCCAGGATCAGCTCGGTGTCGCCGTCGTCGGCCTTCTCGCGGTCGTACTGGGCCTCGCGGTAGATGAACATCACGGTGTCGGCGTCCTGCTCGATGGCGCCCGACTCCCGCAGGTCGGCCAGGGTGGGACGCTTGTCCTGGCGGGACTCGACCCCCCGGGACAGCTGGCTCAGGGCCACCACCGGCGTCTCCAGCTCGCGGGCCAGGACCTTCAGGCCCCGGCTGATCTCGGAGACCTCGACCTGACGGTTCTCGGACTTGCCCATCCCGCTCATGAGTTGCAGGTAGTCGATGACGATCAGGCCCAGGTGGCCGAGCTGGCTCTTCAGCCGGCGGGCCTTGGCCCGCAGCTCCATGATCGTGAGGTTGGGGTTGTCGTCGATCCAGAGGTCGGCCTCGCCCAGACGGCCCACGGCCCGGCTGATGCGCTTCCAGTCCTCGTCGGTGAGCTGGCCGGTGCGGATGCGCTTGGAGTCGACCCGGGCCTCCGAGCACAGCAGCCGCTGGGTCAGCTCGAGGTGGCTCATCTCCAGCGAGAACATGAGCACCGACTGCTTGGCCTGCATGGCGGCGGCGGCGACCATGGCCAGGGCCAGGCTGGTCTTGCCGGTGGCGGGGCGGGCCCCGATCACATTCAGGGTGCTCTTCTGGAACCCGCCGAGCAGGTCGTCGAGGTCGCGGAAGCCGGTGGGCAGGCCGGTGATGCGGCCCTGGTTCTCGTAGAGCTGCTCGAGCTGGTCGAGGCCCATGTCCATGAGCTGGTGGATGGGCAGCAGCGTGTCGGTGATGCGCCGCTCGGCGATGCGGAAGACCAGCGACTCGGCGGTGTCGACCGCCTTGTCGACGTCGTCGGGGATCTCGTAGCCGAGCTCGGCCACCTCCTGGCCCACGGCGATGAGCTTGCGCATCATCGCCCGCTCCGAGACGATCCGGGCGTAGTAGGCGGCGTTGGAGGTGGCCGGGGTCGAGGACTCGAGGTCGACCAGGGCCCCGGCCCCGCCCACCGAGTCGAGCAGCCCGTTGCGCTTCAGCTCCTCGGCGACGGTGATGGGGTCGGCGGGCTCGCCCTGGGCGTAGAGCGAGGTGATGGCGTCGAAGACGTGGGCGTGGGCCGGCTTGTAGAAGTCACCGACCGTGACCTCCTGGGTCGCCGCCGAGATGGCGTCGCTCGACAGGAGCATGGCCCCCAGCAGCGACGCCTCGGCGTCCAGGTTGTGCGGGGGGACCCGGCCGACCCGGCGCGGACCCTCGTCCAGGTCGGCCGGATGGGGCGCGGTGTCGGTCATCGCGTCCCCCGGTCCTGCACGGGGCCATCCTGCCCGACCGGGTGCGCCGTGCCAGTGGATGGCCCACGGGATTTCCTGTGGGCAGGGGCGGGATTACGGGCCCGCCCTGGGGATGACCGTCGGATCACCCCGACAGCATCCCCAGGGGGAGTGACGCGTTACTGGGCGACGACCTCGAGGAGGAGCGGGATCTGGACCTCGGGGTGCGGCTTGAGCAGCACCTCGTGGGTCCCAAGCTCCTTGATCGTCTCGCCCAGGACGAGGTCGTGGCGGTCCACCTCGATCTCGGCCTGCTCGGCCACGGCGGCCACCACGTCGGCGGCGGTCACCGAGCCGAAGAGCTTGCCGCCCTCGCCGGCCCGCATCCCGATGGTGAGGGTACGACCGGCCAGCTTGGTGGCCACGGCCTCGGCGGCCTCGCGCTCGGCGGCGTCCTGGACGGCGCGGGCGGCGGCCATCTTCTCGGCCTGGGCCATCACCCCGGCCGTGGCCTTGATGGCCAGGCCCTTGGGCAGGAGGTAGTTGCGGCCGTAGCCGTCGGCCACGTCCACCACGTCACCGCGGTGACCGAGCCCGGCGACGTCGGCGCGGAGGACGAGCTGCATCACTCCTCCTCACCGGCGCCGACGACGACCTCGTCGGTGCCCTCGAAGCCCTCGTCGACGGCCTCGAAGCCGTCCTCGTCACCACCGGCGCCACCGGGCCCCGGCGGCGGGGTCGACGGCGTGGGCATCGGCATCGAGGCGTCGGCCCGGGGGCCGCGCTCGGCACGGTCGCGGGGCGTGCGCTGGGTCGTGACCCGGCTGGTGTAGGGCAGCAACGCCATCTCGCGGGCGTTCTTGATGGCCATGGCCACCTCTGCCTGCTGCTGGGCGCTGTTACCGGTCACCCGGCGGGCCCGGATCTTGGCTCGGTCGCTCATGAACCGACGGAGGAGGTTGACGTCCTTCCAGTCGACGTAGGTGACCTGCTCCTGGGTGAGCAGGCTCACCTTCTTCTTGCTGCGGCGGGCGTTGTCCTTGTTCTTCACTCGGCGCTTGGCCATCAGAAGGGCTCCTCATCGGGGTCGTAGCCGACCGGCGGCTCGTTGGGGACGGCGCGGCCACCGCCGCCGCCGAAGCCGCCGTCGCCGCCCTCGCGGCGCTCGTTCTTCACGATCTGGGCGGTCGCCCAGCGCAGGCTGGGGGCCACCTCGTCGGCGACGATCTCCACCTTGGAGCGCTTGTCGCCGTCCTGGGTCTCCCAGGACCGCTGGTCGAGGCGGCCGGTCACGACCACGCGGGCGCCCTTGGGCACCGACTCGGCCACGTTCTCGGCCATCTGGGCCCAGCAGGTCACGTCGAAGAAGGAGGTCGACTCCTCCCACTCGTTGTTGCGGTTCTGCCATCGACGGTTGACGGCGAGGCCGAAGGTGGCCACGGCCTGACCGCTGGCGGTGAAGCGCAGTTCGGGGTCGCGGGTCACGTTGCCCACGACGGTCACGGTGTTGCCTGGTGCCATGTCAGCTCCTCGGTTCAGCCGGCCGGGGCCGGCGCACCGTCGCCCAGCAGGCCGCGGCGGGCAGCCTCGTGGTCCGGGAGACGGATGATCTTGTGACGGACGGTCTCGTCCGCCAGGCGGAGGAAGCGGTCGACCTCATCGAGGTCGCGGGCCTCGGTCACGATCTCGAGGACGACGTAGAAGCCTTCGTCCTTGTGATTGATCTCGTAGGCGTACTTGCGGATGCCCCACTTGTCGGTGGAGGCCACGCGGCCCCCGGCCTCGCCGATCATGGCGCCGACCTGGTTCAGCATCCCGTCGATGGCGGACTCCTCGACCTCCCGGTCGAAGATCACCATGAGCTCGTACACACGCGTCATGCGTGCATCATCTCCCTTCGGTTCCGGCGCCCGGGGCGTCCGGAGCCCCCGCAGGGGCAGGGTCGGTGTCCCCACGAGGGGGACCTTGTCGGGCACCGAGGCTAACGGCGATCGCTCCCATCGCCCACAGTGTCGTCCCCGGGTGTGACAGGCAGCCCCGGGCCGGGTCACCCGAAGGCGTCCCGCAGGCGGATGGAGCCCGTCTCCGCCGGCACCCGGTCGAAGCCGTCCACGGCGATGCGGTAGGTCCGCCCGCCACGGCGCCGAGGTTGCCCCGGCTCATGACCCGGGCGTCTGGCGAAGGCGTCGTGGGCCGGCCGCAGGGCCTGGGAGATCCGAGCGGGGGGTGAAGCTTCCCGAGGTCATCGGCCGGGCGGCACTCGCCGCCCGACGGGAACTCAGAGCGGGGGACAGGCGCCCGCGGTCACCAGGCGGGCCCGGGGGCCGTCGAGGCCGAGGGCCCCGAGACCGCCCTGGGGCACCTCGACGGTGTCCTCGTAGGGGCCGGCGGGCGGGTAGCCCGGGCACTGCTCACCGAGGTCGAGGCACGGGTCCATGTCCACGGTCGAGACCACGGCCCCGTCGGCGTCGAGGTAGGCGATCGACAGCGGCATGGGCGTGTCCCGCATCCAGAAGCCACCGTCGCGGGGCGGGGGCGGGAAGTCGAAGAGCATCCCGGCGTAGTCCCCCAGGTCGGTGACGCCCATCAGCCCCCGCGTGTACTGCTCGGCCGCCCGGGCCAGCAGCAGGCACCACTCCCGCTCGTCGCCGGAGTCGGTGGTCACCCTGACCGCCACCTCGTCGAAGCCGGGGATGGTCACCCGGCCCGACACCGACCGCTCCCCGTCCCCGGACAGGTCCACGGGCGCGGCCACCTCCTCCACCTCGACGGTCACCCCCGGCAGCGCCGAGACGTCACCGTCGCCCGCGCCGCCCCCACCCCCGTCATCGCCCGAACACCCGACGAGCAACAGGACGGCGACGGCGCAGGCGAGTAGGGGTCGGGGCACGCGCCCAGTGTGGCCCGGCTCGTCCATCAACCGCATCTGGTGTGAGTTGGTCCGCCTGAGCGGGACCAACTCCCGCAATTTCGGATCAGGGCGCCCCGTACAGGCCGAGCGCCTCGGCGACCTCGTCGCTCAGGTGGTAGCTCTCGGCGTCGGCGGGGAAGGCGCCGGAGCGCACGTCGGCGGCATAGGCGGCCATGGCGTCGACCATCTCGCCCTTCATCGAGGCGTAGCGCCGCACGAACTTCGGCGTGATGCGGTCCTCGATGCCCAACAGGTCGTGGGCGACCAGCACCTGGCCGTCACAGCCGGGGCCGGCGCCGATGCCGATGGTGGGCACGTCGAC
>CAYTJS010000135.1:0-9757 GCA_964438115.1 uncultured Iamiaceae bacterium | reverse complement strand
CCACCGCCTCGGCCCGGCCCCGGGTGACCGTGGTGTTCATGAAGAGCAGGTTGTGTTGGTCGGCGAGGGGGACGTCCTCGTCGATCTCGTCGGTGTCCTTGGCCACCGGCGTGGACTCGCCGGTGAGGGTCGACTCGTCGACCTCCAACCCCGGGCTGGCCAGCAGGCGGGCGTCGGCGGGCACCCGGTCGCCGGCGTCGAGGACGATCACGTCGCCGGGAACGACGTCGGTGGCGTCGATCTCGATGACCCGACCGTTGCGGCGCACGCGGGCGTGGGGCACGAGCATGGCCTTCAGCGCGGCCAGGCTCGACTCGGCCCGCACCTCCTGGAGGAAGCCGAGCAGGGCGTTGATGCCCAGGACGATGCCGATGACGACCATGTCCTTGACGTCGCCGACGATCCCCGCCAGGACGGCGGCCCCGATCAGGACGACGATCAGGAAGTTGCGGAACTGGTCGAAGAAGATCGCCCACCGGGACCGGGGCGGCGTCTCGGCCAACTTGTTGGGGCCGTGGTTGCGCAACCGGCGTTCGGCCTCGGCGCTGTCCAGGCCCGCCACGGGATCCACACCGAGGTCCGCCGCCACGTCGGTCGACGGTAGGCGGTACGGGCCCGGACGCGCCTCGCCGGCGGGTCCGGGTGGGGATGACAACATGCTCATGGGGGGTCCTCCGGCGTTCAGGTGCCGAAGGTCTCTCCCACCCCGTGCGGGGCGACGAGGCCGGGTCCGCAGGGACCGGGATGACGACCTCGCCTCGGGGGGATACTCCCCTTCGAGTCAGTTGTACGAAGGCAATTTAGTGCAAAGTTCTTCCATCGTCAACCGGCGCGGTGAAGTACTCCGGCCGGCTCACGTAGGTGTCGGTGACGAAGAGGACCCCGGGCCGGTCGGCCAGCAGGGCCCGGACGGCGGCGATGACGGCATCCGCCGCCTCGTCGGGCACGACGGCGAGGACCATGCGCAACCCCTCGCGGTCGTTGAACAGGAGGCGGCCCTGGTGATAGCCACCGTGGCCGAGACCCGACAGGCCCTCGAACACCGTGTAGCCCGCCACCCCGGCGGCCACCAGCACCTCGCCCACCCCGTGGGCGTCCTCGCCGCCCACCACGACCTCGATCCGGGTCATGGGGGTCAGCCCCGCCCGTTCACCCATGCTCACGCTCCTCCGACGGCCTCGGCCTCGGGTCCGCACCCGAGGGCCGAGATCCATCGTCCCCCGGGCAGGCGGCGACGCCAACCCGTCGCCTCGTCCCGGGCCACGACGTGGATCCAGGCCCCGTCGACGAGGTGGGCCACGACGCCGTGGCGGGCGATGACGTCGTCGACCCGCCCGAGGGGGGCGTCGACCACGACGAGGAGGCGGACCGGCACGTGGCCGGCACCGGTGGCGCTGGTCACCGACTGCGCGGGGAGGCCGGTGCGCAGGTCGCCACCCTCCCCGCTCAGGACGCCGACCCCCGCCACCACGTTGTGGAGGGCCTTGTCGCCGGCGCCGAAGACGTCGTTGTCGACGGTCGAGAAGTAGTACTGCGCATTGATCCAGTGGGCCACCACCACCGGGGCGGTGAGGATGGTGGCCAGGGCGGCACCGTCCTCATCGGCCTGACGGTCGTAGGAGTGGAGGAAGGCCCGCTCACCGAGGTCCAGGCCCCGGGTCAGGTCCCGGTGGCCGATCACGAAGGCGGCGTTGCCGGCCAGGCCCCACTCCGGACGGACCTGGGCCCAGTCCCCGGCCCGGGCCCCGACGTCGCCCTCGGCCCGCCCGGCGGCGGGCCCGACGAGCGCGGCGCAGCGGTCGGCGGACCGCCGGCGGCCGGCTTCGGCCAGCGCGTCGGCCAGCTCGGCGAGGGCCGGCCAGTGCTCGGGGGGCACGTCGTCCACGGCGAGGAGGCGGACCACGTCGACGGCGGTGTCGTGCTCGGCGGCCACGAACCAGGTCCCGTCGGGCACCTCGATGCCCCGCTCGACCAGGGCGATGCGGACGTCGGGGTCGTTGAGGATGGCGGCCGCCGCCCGGGCGTTGGCCCCGCCCCGGTTGCCGCCGCAGGCGCCACAGTCCAGGGACGCGGCGTGGGGGTTGGCCGTGCTCGTGGACCCGTGGCCACAGAGGACCACGAGGGGGGCCAGGTCCCGGGTCAGGCCCATCGTGCGCAGGGCCGACTCGGCCACCAGGATCCGATCCTCCAGGGCGAAGCCGTGACCGGCGCCGTCGGCGGCGGCCACGACCGGGCCGTCCCCTCCCATCGGCCCCCGCGTGGGGACCCGCAGGGTCCGGGCCAGGGCGGCGGGGCCGACGAGCCAGCCCGACCCCTCGGCCAGGGCGTACATCGACAGCGGTCCCTCGGCCATGGCGGTCACCGCCCGGCCCGCCCCCCGCCGGCGGTCGACCCGGTCGAGGAGCGCGGCGGCGCCGGGGGTGGGCACCTCGGGGACCTCGACGGTCGGGTCGAGCAGGACCGGGGCCGAGGCGTAGGACTCGGCCGAGCCGTGGGGCCGGTGGCGCAGGGGCACGCCGAAGAAGCCGGCGAAGCCGAGGGTGTCGTAGTCGCCGAGCTCCTCCAGATGGCGGCGGAGACCCTCGGAGCGGGCGTCGATGCAGAAGACGACCTGGGCGTCCGGGCGGTCGGGCCGCGCCGGGAGCGGGCGGTCGAGGGCGCCGATCAGCCGTCGGCGATGGGCGCCCTCCAGGGCGTGGAGGGCGAGGCGGCCATGGAGGCTCGCGGCGGGCACCGTCTCGGGCTCGGGGTCGACGGGGATGGCCTCGGGGGCGACACCGAGCCGGTCGACCACCAGGACGTCGAGGGCGAGGCCCACGGCGACGAGGTCGAGCAGGGCCAGGCGCGGGGCCGGATCGTCGACACCGGCCCACTCGTCGCTCCATCGGGCGTAGGCGGCCCACCCCGGGATCCGGGCCAGCCGACCCCGCAGTTCCGCCGGCCGGTCGGCGGGGAGCACACCCAGCCGGTCGAGCAGGTCGAGCACGGCGTCATCCGCCCGCTCCGGGAGGCCGGCGACGAGGGCCCGACCACCGCGGCCACCCAGCCGCCGCACCCCGCGGTCACCGACGGCCAGGACCCGCCAGGTGGCGTAGGCGTCGGCGGGCAGGCCGACCGGGAGGTGGTCACGGTCGACCAGCAGGGCGCACCACCGGGCCAGCTCGGCGTCGACGACGGCGGCGTGGTCGGTCCCGTCCCGGGCGTCCAGGCGCTCCAGCGCCGTCCGCGGGCGCGGGGGCGGGGTGCCGACCGGGGCGGCGGCGAGCAGGGCGGCCACCGGGTCCTCCTCCACACCGTCGACCGCCCCCAGCTCGACGGCGCCGATGCGGAGGTCGTCCTCGGTGAGGTCACCGGCAGCGAGGGCCCGCCGGACGGCGCCGATGTCGGGGTGCGTGGCCGCCCCCAGCCAGCGGCGGGCCTGGGCCGTGGCCTCGTCGAAGCCCTGGTCGAGCAGGCCCACGAGGGGGTTCACGGCGACGAAGCGCTCGATGGGCCAGGACGGTGGCACCAGGCGGGCCGCCGCCAGGAGGTCCACCCGGAGCCGGGCCCGGTCCAGGGCCACCGCCGTCTCGGGGATCATCGTGAGGGTCACCAGGCACCCCCCAGGGCCGGTTCGGGACGGGTCGCCACCGCAGGGGGACGACCGAGGGCACCGGCCCGGACGGGCCGGGGGGCCCGGCCGACACCGGCCAGGCGGCCCACCAGCCAGGGGCCCGTGCGGGTGTGGCCGAGCAGGTACCGGCCCAGGGCCAGCGCCCCGAAGAGGAACGCCAGGCCGGCCGGGGCCAGGGCACCCGGGGCCCCGTGGGTGACCAACGGGTCGAGGACCGGGCCGAGGCCGGCGGCCAGGGCCAGGTACCACCCGCCGCCCACCAGGACGAGCAGGGCGGCCCCCGCCGGGCCCGCCGCCCGGGTCGGCCGCTGGCCGGTCCAGGTCCAGGTGGCCTGGGCGGCGGCGGCGAGGGCGGCGGCGCCCACCACCCAGGCCTCGGCCGTCGGCAGGACCGAGAGCCCGAAGAGGACCCAGAGCGGGCCGAGGACGGCGACGGGCACGGCGAGGGAGAGGGCCACCCGTGCGGTCGGCGCCCAGGGGGTCGCCGCCGCCGGGTGGCGCCGGTCGCTGACCATGGCCGTCACGGCGTCACCGGCTCCCAGGAACCGGCTCGCCTTGTAGAGGCCATGGCCGACGAGGTGGGTCATCGCCGCCACAGGGGCCCCGACGGCGACGGCCACCAACATGAAGCCCATCTGGGCGGAGGTGGAGGCGGCGAGGGCGCCCTTGACGTCCGGGCGCACGGCGGCGCTGCCGGCGGCCACCAGGACGGTGGCCCCGGCGACGAGGAGCAGGCCGACGGTGGCCACCGGGGCCAGGTCGACGAAGGCACCCGTGCGGACGAGCAGGAACCCCCCGGCGTTGACCGCGCCGGCGTGGAGCAGGGCCGAGACCGGCGTGGGGGCGGCCAGCGAGCCGGTCAGCCAGCCCAGGGCCGGGAGCTGGGCCGCCCGGGCCAGGGCGCCGACGGCGAGGAGGGCGACCACCACCTCGACGGCGGGCACGCCGACCGGGCCGACGGAGAGGGTGGTGTCGGCCAGGTCGGCGGCCGCCGGGCCCAGGCGGGACAGGGCCGGGTCGCCCACCAGGGCGACCGTGGTGGCCGTGGCCCCCACCAGGGCCAGGTCGGCGGGTACCAGGGCCCGGGCCGCCCGGCGGGACGCGGCCCGGCCGGAGACGTCACCCCGGGTGGCGAGCAGGCCCAGGACGGCCGTGGTGGCGAGCAGCCATCCGCCCACCGCCAGGGGGAGACGGTCGGCGGTGGCGAGCACGACGCTGCCGGCGAGGAGGAGGGCGGCGGCGCGGTGGAACGCCCAGGGCCGGGGCGAGTCGATCAGGTGCCGGCCGGCGTAGGTGCCCACGGTGAGGGCGACGATCCCGGCCACTCCCGTCAGCAGGAGCGAGAGGGCGTCGAAGCGGAACCGGACGGGGCCGGTTCCGCCGGTGACGGGCCCGTCGAGGGCCACGCCCACCGCGAGGACGGCCGCCAGGCCGAGGGTGGCCGCGGCCCCGGCCGGGGTGACGGTGGCCGCCCGACCCCGGGTGACCCGCAGGGTCAGGGCGAGGGCGGCCCCGAGGGGGACGACGACGAGGGCAGCGAGCAGGAGGTCCACGGATCCCGACTATATACGAAGTTGAGATCACGTATCAAGTTTCGCTACTTAGTTCTCGCTCATGTACTCATCGGCGCAGCAGCTCGATCAGCTCGCCCACGGTGTGGGCCGCTTCGAGCGGGTGCCGCAGGGGCTGGTCGAGGGCGAGGCGGTAGTGGTTGCGCCGCCCGACCCGCTCCCGGGTCACGTAGCCGGAGGCCTCGAGGTCACGGAGGATGACCTGGGTCGCCCGCTCGGTGATCCCGATCAGCTCGCTCAGGTCGCGCTGGCGCAGGTCGGGGTCGCGGGCGAGACACACCAACACGTGGGCGTGATTGGTGAGGAACGTCCATCCGGGGCGGGCCTTGACCTCGTCCATGCGGGCCGCATGCTAGGCGAGGGCACCCTCGACGACCGGTGCCGACGGCGCCGCCATGGCGTGGTGGCCGGCGTCGACGTGGAGCACCTCGCCGGTGATCGACCGGGCCAGGTCCGAGAGCAGGAAGCAGGTGGCGTCGGCCACCGGCCGGGCGTCGGTGGGGTCCCAGGCGAGGGGCGCCGTGGTGGCCCAGGCGTCGAGGAGGCAGTCGAAGCCGGGGATGCCTCCGGCGGCGCGGGTGTGCAGCGGCCCGGCGGCGACCAGGTTGACCCGGATGCCCGCCGGCCCGAGGTCCCGGGCCAGGTAGGTGGCGGTCGAGCGCAGGGCCGCCTTGCACACACCCATCCAGTGGTAGACGGGCCAGGCCCGGGCGCTGTCGAAGTCGAGGCCGACCAGGCTGGCGCCCGAGGGCGGGGCCAGGGCCGCCACCAGGCGGGCCAGGGACGCAAAGGTCCAGGTGCTGGTGCGGAAGGCCAGCTCCACATCGGGCGCGGCGGCCTCGGTCAGCGGGCCGGTGAGGGCGGATCGGGGGGCGAAGGCCACGGCGTGGAGCGCGGCGTCGAGACCGCCGTAGGACCGGGCCAGGGCGGCGGTGACCTCGTCGACCTGGGCCGCGTCGGTGAGGTCGAGGGCCCACACCGGGATGTCGGGGTCCAGGTCGCGGGCCAGGGCCCGGGCGGCCTCGAGGTCGCGGGGGAAGGCGGTGAAGGCCACCCGGGCGCCCTGCTCGACGGCGGCGGCGGCCACCGCGTGGGCGATGGAGTCGGTGGTGGCCACGCCGGTCACGAGGACCCGCTTGCCGGCGAGCATCAGCGGCCGACCCCGGTGATCATCCCCGCCGCCACCGTGGCGTTGGTGACCTCGTCGACGAGGATGAAGCTGCCGGTGTCCCGGTTGCGCCGGTACTCGTCGAACAGCAGGGGCGCCTGGGTGCGCAGGCGTACCCGGCCGATCTCGTTCAGGCCCAGGTCGGTGACCGTGTCGTCGCGGTGGAGGGTGTTGACGTCCAGCCGGTAGGCCAGGTCCCGCACCACCGCCTTCACGGTCCGGGTGGTGTGCTTGAGGGCGTAGCGGGACCCCACCGACAGCCGCGACCGCTCGTCGAACCAGCAGACGGTGGCGTCGACGTCCTGGTCGACGACGGGGTGGTTGCCGGCCCGGGCGATGAGGTCGCCGCGGGCCACGTCGAGGTCGTCGGCCAGCCGGAGGGTGACCGCCATCGGGCTGAAGGCCTCGGGCACCGGCTCGCCGCCGGGGCCGTCGATGGCGGCGATGGTCGTGGTGAAGCCCGACGGCAGGACGACGACCTCGACGCCGGGGCGGAACACGCCGCCGGCCACCGTCCCCGCGTAGCCGCGGTAGTCCGGGTGGTCGGCCGACTGGGGCCGGATCACGTACTGGACCGGGAAGCGGGCGTCGACCAGGTTGCGGTCCGAGGCGATGTGGGTCTGCTCGAGGTGCTGCAGCAGGGTGAGCCCGTCGTACCACCGCATGGCGTCGCTGCGGTCGACCACGTTGTCGCCGTGCCGCGCCGAGATGGGCACGAAGGCCACGTCGAGCTTCATCGAGAAGGCCCGGAACTCATCCTTCACCTCCTCGAATCGGCCCTGGTCCCAGTCGACCAGGTCCATCTTGTTGACGCACAGGACCAGGTGCGGGATGCCGAGGAGGCTGGAGAGGAAGGCATGGCGCCGACTCTGCTCCACCACCCCCTTGCGGGCGTCGACGAGCACGAGGGCCAGGTCGGCGGTGGAGGCGCCCGTGACCATGTTGCGCGTGTACTGCACGTGGCCCGGGGTGTCGGCGATGATGAACTTGCGGCGGGGCGTGGAGAAGTAGCGGTGGGCCACGTCGATGGTGATGCCCTGCTCGCGCTCGGCCCGCAGACCGTCGGTGAGCAGGGCCAGGTTGACGTGCTCGTCGCCCCGGGCGTCGCTGGCCGCGGTGACCGCCGCCCACTGGTCCTCGTGGATGGTCTTGGTGTCGTGCAGGAGCCGGCCGATGAGGGTCGACTTCCCGTCGTCGACGGACCCGGCCGTGGCGAAGCGCAGCAGCTCCGACATCAGAAGTACCCCTCCCGCTTGCGGTCCTCCATGCCGGCCTCGCTGATGCGGTCGTCGGCCCGGGTGGCTCCCCGTTCGGTCAGCCGGGTGGCGGCCTCCTCGGCCACCACCTCCTCCACGGTGGTCGCCGCCGACTCGACGCAGCCCGTGCAGGGCACGTCGCCGACGGTGCGGAAGCGGACCATGAGCTCCTCGACCTCCTCGCCCTCCCGGCGACCGACGAGGGGGTGGTCGGCCAGCAGCATCCCGTCCCGGCGCACGACCCGGCGGCGGTGGGCCAGGTAGAGCGACGGCAGCTCGATCCCCTCGGCGGCGATGAACTGCCAGATGTCGAGTTCGGTCCAGTTCGACAGCGGGAAGACCCGGATGTGCTCGCCGGGCGCGTGGCGCCCGTTGTAGAGGCGCCAGACCTCAGGCCGCTGGTTGCGCGGGTCCCACTGGCCGAACTCGTCGCGGAAGCTGAACACTCGCTCCTTCGCCCGGGCCTTCTCCTCGTCGCGGCGGGCCCCACCGAAGGCGGCGTCGTGGCCGCCCTCCTCCAGGCACCGCAGCAGGGTGGTGGTCTGCAGCGGGTTGCGCAGGCCGCTCGGGCCCGGGTCCCGGACGCGCCCGGCGTCGATGTCGTCCTGCACGGCGCCGACCTCGAGGCGGACGCCGAGATCGACCACCGTCCGGTCCCGGAAGGCCAGGACCTCGTCGAAGTTGTGGCCGGTGTCGACGTGCAGGACGGGGAAGGGCGGCGGGGCGGGCCAGAAGGCCCGGACGGCGAGGTGGAGCATGACCACCGAGTCCTTGCCGCCGGAGAAGAGCAGCACCGGCCGCTCGAACTCGGCGCCACCTCCCGGAAGATGTGGACCGCCTCCGACTCGAGGGCCCGCAGATGGGAGAGCTCGTAGGGCGCCGGCGAGGTCGAGGAGGCGGTCACCCTGCCATCATACGAACCCTATTTCACGATATCCACTGCCGTCCTGAGGTCAGAGGCGGTCGCGCAGCCAGGCGATGTCGTCCTTGCGGCCGTCCGCGCCGGTCTCGCAGATGACCGGGGCCCCGGCCACCCGCACGGTCTCGAGGAGGGCCTCGGGGTCGCAGTTGCCCTGTCCCAGGTGCTCGTGGCGGTCCCGCCCCGAGCCGTGGCCGTCCTTCGAGTCGTTGCAGTGGACCAGGTCGATGCGGCCGGTGATGGCCACGATGCGCTCGGCGGCCGAGATGAGCTCCTCGCCGGCGGCGTGGGCGTGGCAGGTGTCGAGGCAGAACCCGATGCCGCTGTCGCCGATGTGGTCCCAGAGCCGGGCGATGGTGTCGAAGTGGCGGGCCATGGCGTGGTCGCCACCGGCGGTGTTCTCGAGGTAGACGGGCACCTTCATGTCCAACTGGTCCATGGCCTTGGCCCAGCGGACGAAGCCCTCCTCCTCGCTGTCGTCCTTGGTGACGTGACCACCGTGGACGATGACGGCAGCGGCGCCGATCTCCCCGGCGGCGTCGACGGTCTGCTGGAGGATCTTGCGGGACGGGATGCGGATGCGGTTGTTGGCGCTGGCCACGTTGACGACGTAGGGCGCGTGCACGTAGATGGTCGTGTCCGACGCCCGCAGCGCCTCGGCGTCGTCGCGGGGCGGTGGCTTCTTCCATCCCTGGGGGTCACCCAGGAAGATCTGGATGCAGTCCGCCCCCTCCGCCGCCGCCGTGCCCAGGGGGTCGGCGGGGTCCACATGGCCTCCGATCAGCATGGCGCCGACCCTACCGAGGGCGGGCCGGCCGGCGCCGGAGCGCCGACCAGCACGGGCCGACCGCGACGGTCGGCGCGCCGCCCGCACCGGCAGGGCCCGGAAGGGTCACAACGTCCCGGCGTCGAGGCGGTCGAGCACCTCCTCGGCCCGGGACCGCACGTCGTCCAGGTCGCCGAGGCGGTCGGCGGCCCGCACCTGCCGGGCGACGCGGGGGTTGGCCAGGAACCGCTCGCGGTGGCGGGCGAGGAAGTCCCAGTAGAGGGTCGTGAACGGGCAGGCGTCCTCGCCCACCCGGCGCTTCCGGTCGTAGGCGCAGTCGCCGCAGTAGTCGCTCATCCGGTCGAGGTAGGCGCCGCCGGCGGCGTAGGGCTTGGTGGCCATGCGCCCGCCGTCGGCGTGCAGGGCCATCCCCACCACGTTGGGCAGCATCACCCACTCGGCCC
>CAYTJS010000134.1:0-9796 GCA_964438115.1 uncultured Iamiaceae bacterium | reverse complement strand
GCCCGAACTCGATGGCCCAGGCCGTCTCGTCCCAGTCGTCGCGGAAGAGGTCCCAGCGGAACCGGTTGTTCGTGCCGCTCACGAAGAGGTCGAAGTTGGCCGACCCCAGGGCGTTGCCCACGGTGACGACGTCCACGCTCTCGCCCGCGGCTCGGCTGTTCACCCGCACCCAGACGCGCACGGCGCTGTGGGTCCGCCCCTGGGGGACGACCGTGCTGCCCCAGCGGACGTAGCCCTCGGCTGCCGTGGCCGAGATGCGCAGGCCCCGGGTGCCGTTGCGCGCCGCGTCCGTGGACGACGAGGCGCCGGCGCTGGCGGTCGTCCCGGCCAGCGTGCCCGCCTCGGCGTCGAAGGTGAGGTCGGGCGTCGCCGCCCCCACCGGGGTCGTCGAGGCCACCACGGCCCCGACCACCATCACCACGGCCAGCAGCCCTGCCCGTGTCCTCTGCACGCCGATCACTCCGTTCCCAACGCTCGGCCCGCCACTGCGTGACCCTAGGCTGGCACAGATAGTGACGATTGTGAACACGCAAGGTGAGATCTGCGGCGGGGACCAGCCGGACCGAGGCAGGTCGACGGGGCGCAGACAGGCCGGTGCCACAGGGCGGGCGCCGGCTCCGTGTGCGTCGTTCACATCCGGCAGTGAGCCTGCGGTCGAGGGCACGGGCCGACCACGATGCGACGACCCGCGTCGAACTCGTCGAGCCAGGCATCGACGTCGAGCGCGGCCTCGTCGGCAGGGGTCACGGCGGATCGCTCTTCTTCCGGATGGCAACCCGACGGATCGGGACTCGGTGTGACCGGTCGGCCCTGCGCTCGGTCAGGAGCCGGCAGGCGCGCCCGTCAAGCGTCGGCCCGGGATCGTAGGCATCACCGCCCTCACGCCATCCACACCGTGGTCAGGAGAGCCGAGAATCGACGGCGAAGCCGCTGAGTTCATCATGCATGATCCTGTCGCCGCTCACCATGAGCGGCCCGCGTCGTCGGACTCCGGCCGGCGATCGTCGATTCCTGAGCACCTTCGTGGTGACCTCCCTGCTCGAACCAGCAGCCCCCATGTGGGACCTCGACGGCCGGCGTGGCGCGGCGGGTTCATCGCTGAGGACCGCGAGGGGGAGCGACCGCCCTCGCGGAGGCACCGAACGATCTCCTCGGGTCCGTCGTGAAGGAGTGACGTCGCGGGTCCTGGCTCGTCCCGGGGCAGCGGCGGTTGCCCTTCCGGCCGACGAGTTCACCCTGGTGGGGCGTCTCGGTCGCCGCTGATCTCCTTGCCTTCGACGTCCAGGTTGGGGAGCAGCCGGTCGAGCCAGGGGGGGATCCACCAGTTGAGGTTGCCGAGGACCTTCATCGACGCCGGGACGAGGACCATGCGAATGATGGTGGCGTCGAGAAGGACGGCCACGGCGAGACCGAGCCCGAACATCTTGATCTCGGGCCGATCACCGGCGACGAAGCTGGCGAACACGGCGAACATGATCGCCGCCGCAGCGGTGATGACCCGAGCGCTCGCGGTCAGGCCGTGCACGACGGCCTGGTCGTTGTCCCGGTCGACGAGCCAGGCCTCGCGGATGCGCGAGAGGATGAACACCTCGTAATCCATGGAGAGGCCGAACAGCACGGCGAAGAGCCCGATCGGGAGGAACGCGATGATCGGGACGGTCTGTTCGAGGCCGATGAGGTCTTTGGCCCAGCCCCACTGGAACACGGCCACGACCACGCCGTAGGCGGCCGCGATGCCGAGGAGGTTCATGACCGCCGCCTTCGCAGCGACCACCGGGGCCCGGAACACCGCGGTGAGCAGCAGGAAGCTGAGCAGGACCACCGCGGTGATGAAGACCGGTAGGCGGTCGTTGAGGCGTTGGGAGATGTCGATGTAGAACGCGGTGGCACCGGTGACGTCGATCGTCGTCCCGGTGGCGGACTCGAGCGCCTCCTGGTCGCGGATGGCCAGGACGAGATCCTCGGTGGCCTCGTCCTCTGGTCCGCTGTCTGGTGTGAGCTGGACGATCGCCGCGGTGTTGGCTTCGTTCAGGAGCGGTGGGGTGGCCGATGTGACGCCCGGGAGGGCGGAGAGCTCGGCGGCGACGGTGCCGGCGACCTCGGGGTCTGCGCCGTCGAGATCGATCACGACCAGTAGGGGGGCGTTGGCTCCGATCCCGAAGCCCCTGGTCAGGAGATCGAACGCGACGCGTTGTGGTGAGCCCTCGGGCCGGTTGCGGGCGTCGGGCCATCCGGTGCGGAGGCTGGCCGCCGGGACCGCGAGCATGACCAGCAGCGGGACCCCGACGGCGAGGGCCCGCCAGGGATGCCGTGTGACGCTGCGCGCCCAGCGAGCGCTCCACGCGGTCGGCGACTCCGGGTCGATCTCTGCCCGGACCCGGACCCCCGGAGTCCGGAGCCTGTCGATGTTCGTGCCGATCAGGCCCAGAAGGGCGGGCAGGAAGGTGATGGCGACGAGCACGGCGACCCCCACGGTCACCGCCACGGCGACGCCCATGCTGGCGATGAGCGGAATGCCCACCATGGTGAGGCCCATCATCGAGATGACCACCGTCACCCCCGCGAAGACGACCGATCGTCCTGCAGAGTGGATGGCGAGCGCGATGGACTCCACGACCGGGTAACCGAATGCCAGGTGCTGCCGGTGACGGGTGACGACGAACAGCGCGTAGTCGATCCCGACCGCGATCCCGATCATGGAGGCCATCGTGGGAGCCAGCGACATGACGTCCATGACCGACGCGAGCAGACCGATCAACAACCAGCCGACGCCCACGCCCAGCAGCGCACCGAGCAGCGGGGTGCCCATGGCGATCACCGAGCCGAACGCGACCAGCAGCACGGCGACGGCGACGGCGAGGCCGATCAGCTCTGCGGTGCGCGCCTGCTCGGGCTCGGTGCGCTCCACCACCTGGCCGCCGAAGCCGACCTCCATGCCGGCCTCACGTGCCGATTCACCGGTGGCGATCAGGTTCTCGATCTGGTCGGGGGTGACCTCCCGAGCCCTGCGGTCGTAGAGGATCTGGCCGTAGGCGACGCTGCCGTCGGGGGCCTGCAGCAGCGGGGCGGCCGGTCCGAACGGGTCGATCACCTGGGCGACGCCGTCGAGCTGTGCGATCCGCTCCAGCGTTGCGGTGACCGCCGACGCGTACTCGGGATCCGTTACCCTCGCGTCGGAGACGCCGAACACGACGACGGCACGACCTCCTGCCTGGGCCGGGAACCGTTCCTCGAGGAGGTCGAGGGTCTCCTGCGACGGCATGCCGGGGATCGAGACGTCGTCGGAGGTGTCTGCGCCGAACGCCGTCCACATCCCGACGAGCAGCACCACCAGAGCGAACCACGCCACCAGCACCCGCCACGGGTGCCCGGCCGCGAACCCACCGAGTCGGTAGAGCATCGAGCGGCGCGACCTGGCCGCGGCCGACGTCTCCAAGTGCTCAGACATGACGTCCGAACGGCGGGTTCGGCCTCCCCTGCTCCCCGACGCCGGCCCCGGACCCGACCGCCCCAGGCCCTCGGGGACGGCAGAACTCGGCGTGTCGCTTGTCGGTGCCGACGAGCCCGGCCACGAGCACGGGCTTGCGCCCCCACCGGGTTCCGCTCGCCACCACCGGCATCAGCTGCGCGGCGAGGATGAGCCGGCGGTGGCGGGGGTCATCGACGACCTCGTCGTCAACCAGATTGGCCTCCAACGCCACGGGCTGCTCCTCGGCTCGGCACCGGACAGCCGGTGCCCTCACGGTTGGACAGAGAGTCTAGACGGGGAGTCTGGGCGAGGTGGAGCAGCAACGTGGACGCGGCCGGTGTGACGCCTCCGCCGAAGGAGGAGATCGCTGCGCTCGTCGCGAGGTAGGTCACCGCCATGCGCTGGCCCGAGACCGTCGACGCGGTCGCCAGCTCAGGCCGGGACTGGTTCGTGCTCCGGGCAGTCCACGCGCAGGTCCCGGTCGGTGAGGGCGGTGGCGAGGAGCAGGCATCGTGCCCGTGATCGAGTCCCGGCCGGCTGGTAGTGGCGGCAGCTCAGACAGCTTCGATTGACGGTGATCACTCCGGCAACCTGCAGCCGCGTGATCTCGCCGAGCAGAACGCGCAAGGTGGTGGCCCGATCCGTAGCACTTCCGGACCCTGCTGCGAGCAGCGGGGCAAGTGCGGTAGTGGTGTCCGCGGCGACTCGGCTGCCCTCGCCGGTGAGCGTGACGTACGTGCTGCGCTGATCGGTGGGATCACGGTCTCGTCGGGTCAGGCCGCGTCTGTCGAGGACCGTCACAGAATCGCTGACCGTGGGTTGGGACACGTCGAGCTCGGCCGCCAGGTCGCCGACGCGGCGTGGTCGCCCGTCTGCCAGTGTCTCGATCACGCTCAGACCGAGCAGCGACAGCTCGTAGCCGGTGGCGACCTCTTGACGAGCGGCGCGCAGCGCCCGCCCCAATCGTTCGACGGCGGCGAGCACCCGGCGATCGAGGTCGGGGCCGTGGCTCATGGCCCCATGGTGGATTGCGCGGCGGCGCGTCGGGTCACCAACGGGCCGTCGCGTAGGGCTGGGACCACAGCGCGACGGTCAAGGTGACGGCTTTGAACCAGGCGGTGTGCATCGCGTCGATGTCGGCGGCGTCGGTGTCGGCATTGGCGAGGAACGGTCGGATCGTCGCAGTGATCGGCCAGATGAACGCAATCAGATACCGCTGCGCGATGTGCGTCTGATCGGAGGTGACGTGGTCGGTGTCGCCCATCGTGTCGGTGTGGCGGCGGGCGATCTCGTGCTGATAGTTCAACCACTGCTGATCCCACGGCCGGTTGCACAGGTCTCGGATCCACTGCCCGAACCTCGACCGCACGGCGGTCAGGTAGTCCCCTGATGGTTGGCCATCGGCACCGTTGAACGACTCCACGAGGTGGGGGATGGAACCGACGTAGCCGTACCAGACGTCGAGGACGTCGTCGATCTGTGGCTCGAGCACCGCCCCCGCGCGTGCCAGCGCCGCGGCATCTTCATCGGTCCACAGCAGCGTCTCCAACAACAGGTTCAGGTCATCGACGCTGACCGGTGAGGACGCCAGGTTCGAGTCGTAGCCGTAACCGGCGATGTCGGTGGCCATCAGATGTTCTCCTTTGTCAGGTTCGAGTTGGCCGTGGTGTTCGTTCCGGTCGGGAGCACGCATCCCTGGTCGGGGTCGCACGCCCCGGTCGACTCGGGCGGCGCCGAGGTCGTCGGTTGCGCCGACGCGGCCGGTGGTGGTTCGTCGATGAGCCGGCCGATGGTCGAGCCGACGGTGAGATCGTCGACGGGGCCGAACGCGCTGAGCCGTATCGCCCCGGCCCGATCGATGAGCACCAGGCTCGGCGTGCCGCGCAGCTGATAGCGCGTCATCGTGATGGGCATTCCGCCCGGTCGATCATGAGCATCGACACCGACGGGGAAACTGATCCGGTACTCGTGCAGGAACGCCTCGAGCGACACTGGAGTCATCGCGTCGTGGTGTTCGAACACGGTGTGCAGACCGATCACCGTCACGTCGTCGCCGAACGTGTCGACGATTCGCTGCGCTTGGGGAAGACCGTGGCTCACGCATCCCGGGCACAGCATCTGGAACGCCTCGACCGCCACGACCTTGCCGCGCAGCCCAGCGAGGGTCACCGGTGTCGGTGTGTTGAACCACATCGACACGTCAAGTTGTGGCGCCGGTCGCAGTCCAACTCCCATAGGCACACTATGCATAGGTGACCTATCGAATGTCAAGGGGTCTGCCGGGTGCGGTCGGGTGATCCCCGTCGGGGCCGTGCACCTCGGGAGCCCGCGGAAGGCGGCGGTGGCGTGACTGGCGGCCCCGGACGCGGGTCGGCCGGCGGCGCTGCGGCTAGGGCTGACGACCTGTTGCCGGGCACCCCCACCAACGCCCACCGGTACGACATCCTGGGCCGGGCCCGGGCCCGCTGGGCCCACGGGCCGCTGGTCCTCGGACCCGACGGGGTGCGCCTGGCCAAGCGCCACGGGCGGTGACCATCGAGGAGGTGACCGCCGGCGACGGTGACCCGAGGAGGACCGTGGCCGACCTCCTCACCGGCCTCGACCTGACCTCGGTACCAGCCGACGTCTCGTGCTCGGACCGGACTCAGGACCAGCGGCGACGCCGCGGCCGGCCCGGCGGCGACCAACCAGCGTGGCGTGACAGGAACCGGTGGTGGCCCGGCTCCGGGGCCGGCGGCTGCCGCTCGCGTCCTCGTCGGCGATCGGCACGGTCTCAGCCTGGATCCACGCCGCGGGGACTCCGGCGCAGCCCCAGGAGCCGTGGGCCGTCCTACCCTGGAGCCATGGCTGCAACCGTGACCCCCGTCGCCCACCTGGACGCCGAAGCCCGGGCCGCCTTCATGGTGCGGGTGTACCAGCACCTCGGGGCGGCCATCGTGGCCTTCCTCCTCTTCGAGACGCTCCTCTTCACCACCGGCATCGCCGAGGCCATCTACGACTGGGTGGCCGGCACCGGCTACACGTGGCTGCTGATCCTCGGTGCGTTCATGGTCGTGAACTGGATCGCCACCGCCGCCGCCCACGACCTGGCCAACCCCGGCCGCCAGTACGGCGGCCTGTTCGGCGTGGCCGCCGCCGAGGCCCTCATCTTCGCCCCCTTCCTCTGGTACGTGTTCAACGTCGAGGGCGGCGGGGCGGTCACGGTGGCCAGCGCCGCGGTGGTGACGATCATCGGCTTCGCCGGCCTCACCGTGGTCGGGCTGGTCACCCGCAAGGACCTGTCCTTCCTGCGCCCCCTCGTCCTGTGGGGGATGGTGCTGGCCCTGGTGCTCATCGTCGCCGCCGTGCTCTTCGGCCTCGAGCTGGGCATCTGGTTCACCCTGGCCATGATCGGCCTGGCCGGTGCCGCCATCCTCTACCAGACCCAGACGATCCTCCGGCAGTACCCCGAGGAGGCCCATGTCGGCGCCGCCGTCCAACTCTTCGCTTCGGTGATGCTGCTGTTCTGGTACGTGCTGCAGCTCTTCTCCCGGCGCTGACCTCGTCGGCCTCCGATTCCTCTACTCTCCGCTAGAGGAACCAGGGAGGGTCATTGGCCACGCTGCAACAACAGGCCCGGGCGCTGGGCGACCCGACCCGCCACGCCGTCTTCGCCTACCTGGCCGACGCGGACCGCCCCACCGGCGTGGCCGAGCTCACCCACCACTTCGGGCTCAACCACAACGCCATCCGCCAGCACCTGGCCAAGCTGGTCGACGCCGGTCTCGTCGTCGAGACGCAGGGGGCACCCCACGGACGGGGCCGGCCCCCGCTCCACTACGCGGTGCACCCCGGCGCCGACGGCCGTTGGGTCGGTGCCGGACCCTACGAGCGCCTGGCCGGCTGGCTGGCCGAGGCGGTCCGGACGGGGGAGTCCGCCGAGGAGGTGGGCCGCCGCATCGGCCGAGAGCGGGTCGAGGCCACGGCGGGTGACCCGGACCGGGTGGCGGCGCTGACCCACGAGATGCGCCGCCTGGGCTTCGAGCCCGCGGTCGACCGGACCGGTGAGGACGTCACCATCACCCTCCACCACTGTCCGTTCGCCGCCACCGCCACCAGCGAGCCGGCGACGGTGTGCAGCCTCCACCTCGGGATGGCCCGGGGGATGGCCGAGGGCATCGGCCGGCTGACGGTGACCGGTCTGACCGCCGCCGACCCGACGGCGGCGGGTTGCACCGTCCAGGTCCGGGACCTAGGTCCGTAGGCGCAGGCATTTCTCGACCAGATACTGGAGAAATGAGCTCTCCGACGCCGGCCGCGCGGTCGACGCTGCGGGCGGTGGGCCTCCCCGCCGAACACGGCGGCTGGGGGCTGACCACCGAGCCCGTGCTGCTCGGCCTCCTCGTCCAGCCCAGCCGGGCCGGCCTGGCCCTGGGCGGGGCGGCCCTGGTCGCCTTCCTGGCCCGCACGCCGCTGCGGGTCGTGCTGGTCGACCGCCACCGCGACCGGCACCTCGACCGGACGACGGTCGCCGCCCGACTCCTCGCGGTCGAGGTCCCGGTCGTCCTGGCCCTGGTCGCCGTCGCCGGCGCCACGGCCACCGGCTCCTTCTGGGCGCCCGTCGTCGTGGCGGCCCCGCTGGTCGGCCTGGCCTTCTGGTACGACGCCCGGTCCCGCAGCCGCCGCCTGACCCCCGAGATGGCCGGTGCCGTGGGGATGTCCCTGGCCGCCACCGCCATCACCCTCGCCGGGGGGGCCGAACCGGCCCTCGCCTGGGGCCTCTGGCTGGTCCTCGCCGCCCGGGTGCTGACCGCCGTGCCGTGGGTCCGCGACCAGGTGCTGGGACTCCACGGCCGGGCCGGTCACCCCCGCCTCCTCGCCGTCACCGACCTCGGTGCGTTGGCGGTCGCCGCCGGCGCCGTGGCCCTGGATCCGGCGCTGGCCGCCGGCGCGGCCGCCGTCGCCGGCGTCGTTCTGATCCAGCGCCTCATGGCCCGCCGGCCGGTCGACCGCGCCGTCGTGCTCGGGCTGCGCCAACTCGCCCTGGGCCTGGCCGTCGTGGCCGTCACCGCCCTCGGCGTCCACCTCGGGTGACGGTGGCGGCCCGATCGGCTAGACCGAGGGCCGGCGGAGCGACCGAGGAGGAGCCGTGCCCAGCGACCTGGCCCTGAAGGCGATGAACACGCTGCACCGGGTGGCGCTCACCCTCAGCTTCGGCAAGCTGGGCAACAACCTGCTCGGCATGCCGGCGTTCGAGTTGGCCACCACCGGCCGGAAGTCGGGCGAGCGCCGCACCTCGATGCTCACCTCGCCCTACCAGGAGGGCGACACCATCGTGGTGGTGGCCTCCCGGGGCGGCGACGACCACCACCCGGCCTGGTACCTGAACCTGGTCGCCGACCCCGACGTCGAGGTCACCTTCCACGGCGAGGAGCCCCGGCCCATGCGGGCCCGGGTGGCCGACGCCGAGGAGCGGGCCCGGCTGTGGCCGATCATCACCGCCGACCACGACAACTACGCCGGCTACCAGCGCAGGACCGACCGCGAGATCCCGGTCGTCCTCCTCGAACCCCGCTAGCCCGAGGCACCCGCGCCCCGTTTCGGGGGGCCCAAGCCTCGAGCTACGACGGCGGCGCGGTCACGGCGGCCACGATCTCGTCCACGGCGGCGTCGGCGAGGGCGACCATCTCCTCGTCGGTGCGGTCCTGGATGGGGTGGGGCACGAAGACCCGCGCCACCGGCACCCCCAGGGCCCGGGCCTGTGACTCGGCCGCCACCACGAACTCCGACGAGGCGACGAACACCCCCGGGACGCCCCGGCGCTCCAGATCGACGATGTCGTGCACACTGCACGACGTGCACGAGCCTCAATCGGCGAGGGCCTCGATGACCACGTGACAGCGTTGGGAGATCTCGTAGCGGAGGTCGGCCGGCGCCGGCTTGGTGAACGTGGGCTTGGTGAAGCGCGCGACGGTGGCGCCCCGCCCCTCGAGGTGGGTCTGGAGGCGATCGAGGAAGACGTCGCCGCGGGGCTTGCGGATGTCGAGCAGGCCCACGGTGAGGCCGTCGAGGACGGCCGGGCGGTCGAGCAGGGCCCGCTCGACCGGGCTCGACTCGCCCGTGGGGTCGAGGATCACCGTCATCTGGCCTCCTTCAGGTCCCGATGGGCACGGTCACGGTGTCGCTCCCACCGGCGCCGCTGACCCATCCGCCGATGATGGCAGAGAAGAGCCCGGCACCCCCGCCGGCGTGGGCGATGAGCAGGCCGCCGTCGCGGAACTTGGGGAGGGCGGCGTCGGCGAAGGCCTCGGGCATGCCTTCGGTGATGCCGCCGGCGCCCCGGACCAG
>CAYTJS010000133.1:0-9951 GCA_964438115.1 uncultured Iamiaceae bacterium | reverse complement strand
GGTCGGCGACAAGGTCTTCGCCGGGACACTCAACACCACCGGCGCGCTCGAGGTGGAGGCCACCGCGACAGCCGCGGACAACACGCTCGCCCGGATCGTGCACCTCGTCACCGAGGCCCAGGAGGAGAAGGGCCGCGGCGAGCAGTTCATGACCCGCTTCGCTCGCCGCTACTCCCCCGCGGTGCTCCTCACCGGCCTGGCCGTCGCCGTCATCGGTGGCCTCACCACCGGCGATTGGTCCACCTGGGCCGAGCGGGCCGCCACCGTCATCGTCGCCGCCGCTCCCTGCGCGTTGGTGATCGCCATCCCTGTCAGCTACGTGGCGGCCATCGGCAACGCCAGCCGCAAGGGCATCCTCATCAAGGGCGGCATCTACCTCGAGGAGCTCGCCCAGGTCACGGTCATCGCGCTGGACAAGACCGGCACGATCACCCAGGGCACCCCCCAGCTCGTCGAGGTCGCGCCGGCGGCGGGACGGGACCGAGACGAGGTCGTCGCCGCGGCGGCTGCAGTCGAAGTCCGATCCGAGCACCCCCTGGCCCGGGCCGTGGTCAACGGGGCCGAGGAGTCCGGTGTGTCGGTGGCGCCGGTGGAGGCATTCGAGTCGCTGACCGGAGCGGGCGCCCGGGGCCAGGTGGACGGTCACACGGTGCTGGTGGCCTCACCCGGCCACGTCGAACGCTCCGGGATCGTCCTCGACGGGCTCGCCGACACCGTGCCGCGGCTCCAGGCCGCGGGCCAGACCGCGGTGGTCGTCGTGGTGGACGACGAGGTGTGGGGGGTGCTGGGTGTGGCCGACACGGTCCGGCCCCAGGCCGTCGACGCAATCGTCGACCTCCATCACATCGGGGTGAAACACCTGACGATGCTCACGGGCGACAACGAGATCACGGCCCGCGCCATCGGCGAGAGCGTCGGGATCGACGAGGTACGGGCCGATCTCTCCCCGGAGGACAAGTCGACCATCGTCCGCGAGCTGGTCGGGAACCACGGTCACGTCGGGATGGTCGGCGATGGGGTCAACGATGCCCCTGCCCTCGCAGCCGCGTCGGTCGGCATCGCCATGGGCACCGCCGGCAGCGACGTGGCCCTCGAAACCGCCGACGTCGCCCTCATGGCCGACGACCTCTCCAAGCTCACCGAAGCGCTGCGCATCGGGCGACGCACCCGAGGCGTCGTCCGTCAGAACATCGTCCTGAGCCTGATCATCCTCGCTGTGCTCGTCCCCGGCGCGCTGGTCGGCGCGTTCAGCCTCCCCGTTGCCGTCCTGGCCCACGAGCTCTCCGAGCTGTTCGTGATCGCCAACGGACTCAGACTGGCCCGCCGGTGACCACTCCCGTCGCTGTGTCCGAAGACACCGGGGTCCGGCGCTCTCGGCGGCGACTGGTGGTGATCGCGGTGGCCGCCGCCACGGTGGATCTCCTGTCGAAGGCGATCGCCAGCCGGGTGCTGGTCGAGCGAGACATCGACCTACCCGGCCCGCTCGACCTGAACCTGGCTCACAACTCCGGTGTCGCGTTCAGCATGGGTGTCGGCGTTCCGCCCTGGGTGCTGGTGGTCCTCGCCACCGGCATCGCCGCCGTCGTGGCGACAGCGGCGTGGCGGGGACAACTCTCGAGCGCGTTCGCAGCAGGACTGATCCTCGGCGGCGCCGCCGCGAACGTGGTCGACCGCCTGCAGGCGGGCACCGTCGTCGACATGCTGCACACCGGCTGGTGGCCGACGTTCAACCTCGCCGACGTCTGGATCGTCGTCGGCTGCGCCCTGCTGCTGCTGGCCGAGGCCACCACGGCCCGACAGCAAGCCGGCGAGGTTGACCGATGACCACGCAACGCACGATCGCGTTCGTCGACCTCGCCGGGTTCACCGCCCTCACCGATGCCCATGGTGACGAGGCCGCCGTCGACCTTGTCGAAGACTTCACCCAGATCGCCGCCGACGCCGCGAGCGCAAGCGGCACGGAACTGGTCAAGACGATCGGCGACGCGGTGATGCTTGCGGCGCCCACGCCCGAATGCGGCCTCGACGCCGTCCGCCGCCTCTTCCACGCCTCCTATGAACGTGACGGGTTCCCCGAACCGCGCGCCGGGCTCCACCACGGCCCCGTCATCGAACGCAACGGGGACTACTTCGGCGCCACGGTCAACCTCGCAGCACGGGTGGCCAGCCGCGCCGGGAGCGGCCAGGCGCTCGTCACCGACACGATCCTCGACGCCGCGAACGAAGCCGGCATCGACGCCGTCGCTCTCGGACCGCACGTGTTGCGCAACGTCCTTGACCCCATCGAGTTGTGGGCGATCGAACTGTGCGCCACCCATGTCGATCTGTCGGTCGACCCGGTGTGCCGGATGCGCTTGTCCTGCCAGGCCGCCGTCGGTCGTGTCCGCCACGAGGCCGTCGAGCACCGGTTCTGCTCCCTCGCCTGCGTCGCCGCCTTCGCCGCCGACCCTGACCGTTACCTCACCGGAGGCTCGCCGTGAACCGCTTCCATCGCTGGTACTGCCGGACGGGTCACTGGCGCCACACCATCCAGAAGCAGATCGTCCCGTGGGTGCTCCAGGACCTCGACCTAGGCGACCACGCGCTCGAGGTCGGGCCCGGGCCGGGCCTGACCACCGACCTGCTCGCCCGACGCGTCCCGAAGCTCACCGCGGTCGAGATCGACACTGAGCTCGCCGCCCGCCTGCGGGAACGGTTCGCCGGCACCAGCGTGACCGTCGAGCAGGGCGACGCCACTGCGATGCCGTTCGCCGCTGGCACCTTCACCGGGGCGGCGTCCTTCACGATGCTGCATCACGTCCCGTCACCCGAGCTGCAGGACCGGCTCCTGGGTGAGGTCCGCCGTGTCCTGCGACCGGGCGCCGCCTTTGCCGGATCTGACAGCCGAAGCAGTCCGATGTTTCGCCTCGCTCATGTGGCCGACACGATGGTGCTCGTCGATCCCGACACCTTCGCCGGGCGGCTTGAGGCGGCCGGGTTCGACGGCGTCGAGGTCGAGGCCGGCAAGGGCGTGTTCCGGTTCCGGGCGACGGTGCCCGCAACGTCGACGGCAATGGCGTGACCTGCGCGGTGATCGTCGCCGGAAGGCAGATGCCCGGCTGATGGGCGCGCTCCTCGAGCTGCGCGGCGCCACGCGGGAGTACCGCATGGGCGAGGTCACCGCGCAGGCCCTGCGCGGCGTGGACCTCGACATCGACGCCGGCCAGGTGGTCGTGCTGCTCGGCCCTTCGGGCTCGGGCAAGACCACACGCCGACCTGTTCACCCTCGAAGTCCGCGCCACGCCCCTCAGCTACGCGCTCGCCGCCGGCGGCGTCCTCGCCATCGCCCTCGCCGCCCTCGTGTTCCCTGCGCCGGGTGGCACGACTCGACCTCGCTGCTGCCACCAAGACCCTCGGCTGATGGCAAGCGGGAACACCGCCGCCGCAAGGGCGGATATCGCTCCCGGAGGTACGTTGATCTCGATGGACGACCGAGCTGATCGCCACCACCAGATCAGCCGCCGCAGGTTTCTCCGCAACGCAGGACTCTTGGTAGCTGCCGGTTCTGCAGCGCCCGTCATCGCCGCCTGCGGAGACTCAGGAACTGAACGGCCCGAGGCATCCGCACCCGCACGTGGAACCGCAGCCGCGCTGTATCGCCAGGAGGGCTGCTCCTGCTGCGCCACCTACGCGGACTACCTCCGTGAGAATGGCTTCACGGTCGAGATGAACACCGTCGACGACCTCGGTCCGACACGCGAGCGCTACGGCGTTCCCGAAGAGGGCACCGGGTGCCACACCTCGGCGATCGAGGACTACGTCGTCGAAGGCCACGTGCCCGTCGAGGCGATCGACCGGCTGCTCACCGAACGGCCCGCACTCGACGGCATCAGCGTCGTCGGCATGCCCGCCAACTCGCCGGGCATGGGTGAGCCAAACGGGGAACCGCTCGAGATCCTCTCGTTCCGCGACGGAAGCGTGGCGACCTACATGTCCGTGACCACCTTCTGAGGGCCCGTACAGCCCGGAACGCACCCCTCGTCGACGGGTCGGCCGTCGGTTGAGCACGTGGCTCGAAAGATCAGGGCCGAGGTGCTCGACGATCTCGCCAAGCGACGATGTCGGGACGCAACCAGAGTCGAATCCGACTCTCGCTGAGGTCGACGACCGGTCGCGGGAAGTCCTCGTAGCGACGCAGGTAGGTCGTCACGCTGTTGTGGTGGGCCAGCCCGAGGATCTTTGCCACCTCCGCCGCCCCGATCAGGTCGTCGGTGTTCACCTTCGGCACCATCGCCGACGCAGTCTACGGAAGTTGACAAGCCGGGTCGAGCACTCTAGATTAGGAAAGTAGACAACAGAGAGCCGAAGGTGGCCCCGGCGGTGCGCGAACACCCCGGGGCCTGGCCGAGACCTACGAGGAGGTCTGCGACATGGCAGAGCGTACGTTGCTCGCCCCACCCCGACTCGAGGACATCGAGTCCCGGGTCACCCTCACCGTCGATGAGGTGGCCCAGCTGCTCGGCATGGGCAGGACCGCCGCCTACGAGGCGGCTCGACGGGGCGAGATCCCCAGCCGGCGCCTCGGTCGACGGGTCGTCGTGCCCGTGCCCGCCCTGCTCGACTGGCTCGGCGCCAGCTCGGCCGCCTGAGGCCGCAGTCGTGCAAGGGCACATCCGCAAGCGCACCCACACCACGAAGGAAGGGCGCCAGACCGTCAACTGGTACGTCGTCGTCGACGCCGGCCGCTCCCCCACCGGCCAGCGCCGCCAGAAGTGGCACGGCGGCTTCCCGACGAGGAAGGAGGCCGAAGCCGCTCGGGCCCGGATCGTCCACGAGATGAACACGGGCAGCTACGTCGAGCCCACGACGACGACGTTCGCTCAGTGGGTCGACACGTGGCTCCCGACGGTCCAGACCCAGGTGAAGCCGAGCACGTTCGACTCCTACCGACGCAACCTCGAGCTCCACGTCCTGCCTCGCATCGGCCACCAGACGCTCGCCTCGCTCACGCCCGTGGGACTGACGGGCCTGTATGCCGAGCTCCTCCGGGACGGGAAGCGGACCGGCGGGGGTCTGAGCGCCAAGACCGTCCGCTATGTGCACACGATCGTGCACAAGGCGCTCGAGGACGCAGTCGACAGCGGCGTCCTCGGGACCAACCCAGCCAGTCGAGCGAAGCCGCCCAAGCCGAGGGCCGTCACCAACGGCGAGCTCCGTTTCTGGCAGGCCGATCAGCTGCGCCGGTTCCTCGATTACGTCGAGGGACACCGCCTCGAAGGTGCGTGGTATCTGGCCGCGATGACTGGGATGCGCCGAGGCGAGGTCCTTGGGCTGCGATGGAAGGATGTCGACCTCGACGCTGGTCGATTGTCCGTGCGCCAGGCCGTCGTGGCCGTCGCGTACGACGTTCTGATCTCGACTCCCAAGAGCCATCAGGCTCGGGTCATCGACCTCGACCAGGGCACCGTCGACCAGCTGCGGCGCCACGGCGAGCGCCAAGCCGTCGAGCGTGCAGAGTGGGCCAGTGACTATCGCGACACCGGCCTGGTCTTCTGCAAGGAGGACGGCTCCCCCATCCACCCGCACACGTTCAGCCAAGCCTTCGAGCGCCTCGTTGCCAAGTCCGGCCTGCCGAGGATCCGCCTCCATGACCTCCGCCACACCCACGCCTCGATCGCCCTGCAGGCCGGCGTCCCGGTGAAGGTCATCAGCGAGCGACTCGGCCACGAGAGCCCTGCCTTCACGCTCAAGCAGTACGCCCACGTCATCCCCGGCATGCAGGCGGAAGCTGCTGCGGTGGTGGCGGCCGCAGTTCAGCACCGAATCTGACATTCTACGGGTGTTTGCATTCTAAATACATGACAAAGTCAGATTCTGGATGTAGGGTGACCGTATGCCAGACCTCGACCGGCTGCCGCGAGGGCTTCGACGGGGGTGGCGTTCCGCAGCTAGCGCCATCCAGGGCAAGCACGACCCCGACGTGGTGGCCGACGCTTTCGAGAAGGCCCTCGCGAAGACTCTTCGCACCACGGGCAACATGACTTGGCTGCCCGATCTGGGCGGCGCGGTGGCGTCTGCTAGAAGGCATGGCTCATCCGAGCCAATCGAGGAGGTCATTCGTCGGCTCCCCCAGAACACCGTCACTGGTCCCAGCAGTGCGTTTCTCGACGCCGCTTGGTCCTTGTCACAGGTTGACGTCACGTCGTCAGAACGTCAGGTGTCGACTGAGACCGTTGTCGCGCAAGGGCTTGACCGCATGATCGACAAACTCTGCATCGGACCCGTCGAGCCCGCTGTCGTCCCAGCCAAGTTCGCCTCGAACCGCGATTTTCGCGAGTACGCAGCTGCGTGCAAGGCCAACGTTCGGCTCCCGGAGCTATCCCGACAGCTAGCTTCCGTCGACTTCGACGGACGACGCGTTCGAGCTCCTCGCTCGCGAGTGGAAAGACCCGGCACCAAGGCCCTCCTCAATGCCCCGATCACCTGAGCCAGCCGGAGAACCGGCTTGGCGACGCCTGTCGTTCAACGCCGGCGACAAGGGAGAGCCGGGGGTCGTTCTGAGCGAGATGCCGATCGCAGAGCAAGTCGGCAGGCCGCTGTCCGCAGCTTGTATGGACCTGATCGAACTCGTCGCTGCAGTCCACCTGGCCGACAGAGCCGAGAGTCGCCCGCGCTCGAGCCGGGCCGGCGACTCGTGGTCACGTCGCATCAATCTCGTCGTAGGAGTCCGTGATCCGGACCGATGGTCAGAGCCGGCGACTCACGGAGGCCTCGAGTCGCTGTTGCGGTGGTTAACGGACGATGAGTGGTCGATCACCTTCGTGCCGCGTGTCGCTCCGCAACGGACCGCCGAACACATTCGGTTTCTCTTCGAGACCGAAACGGACTGTGATGTCGCAGCGCTCTACAGCGGCGGGCTCGACTCGGTCGCTGGGCTTGCTGCCGACGTCTCGCGAGGCCTCGCACCGCTGGCCGTCTCAGTTGAGTCCAATCGCCGCATGGCCCGCAATCAACGGGCCGTCCTCGCCTCTCTCAATCGAGCACTTAACTCAGCTGTGCCCCGTGTACCGATTGTGCTCCACCTCAGGGTTGGACGCGCTCGTGAGCAAAGCCAGCGAGCGCGGGGCTTCGGCTTCCTCGCCCTTGCGTCGGTTGTAGGCGCGGTAGCGGGACTCGAGCATGTGCACGTCTACGAGAACGGGGTCGGCGCGATCAACCTTCCCTACACGGCGGCGCAGACGGGAGCCCATGGCACGAGGGCGATGCACCCAGTAACCCTCCGAAGTGCGGAGGCTTTATTCGGTCAGGTGCTCGACCACAAGCTCGCCATCAGCAATCCATCTCTGTACCGCACCAAGGCTGACATGTGCTCGGCGCTCCCCGACGAGCTCGATACCACGATCGGACTGACGGAGTCCTGTGACACCGCGTTTGCGTACCGCGGGAGCGGCGCAAGCAGCTGTGGACGCTGTACTTCCTGTCTCCTGCGTCGGCAGTCGCTCTGGGCCGCAGGTTTGCAGCGCCTGGACGATTCGGCCCAGTACCGGGAGGACGCCTTCACGTGCTCTGACCCTTCCGCTCTTGAGCTCTACGAGTTCAGAGCGATGCTCAGCCAAGCGGCGAAGCTCCGGCTGCTTACCGGGGCGCCGGCTCCAGAGCGCTGGTCGCAACTCGTTCGGGAGTTCCCGGATCTTGTCAGGGTCCTCGGTGCTCTTTCGGCCGACTCGGTCGGCCAGCCCCGACAGAGCTTGGTCGACATGCTCAGCCGATATGTGCAGGAGTGGGCGGCCGTCCCGAGTCCGCTCGTCGGGAGCTACCTGGACCGAGCGAAGGCTGCAGCATGAGTTGGCGGGAACCGGCGAATCAGGTTCCAGAGCTTGAACGAACCGAGTGGCCCAGCACCGACGTCCTCATCGAGCGACTGCGAGCAGCACGAAAGGCACGCGGCCTGACGCAAGAGGATGTCGCGAGCCAGCTGGGCCTAGCGCGCACCACCGTCGTAGCTATCGAGAAGGGGGAACGCTCGATTAAGCCTCAGGAGCTGATTCAGATGGCGCACCTCTACCACAAGCCAGTGAACGAACTGCTACGGCCTGCGCCCTTGCCGGAGCAGTTCACTGCTCAGTTCCGCCTGCCACCTGGCGCACAGCAGCAAGACGAAACTCTGACTGCTGCCATCGCCCTCCTACAAGAGCTAGCCGACGATTACCTCGAACTGGAACGCGTCACCGGGGCCCCGCTGCCACAGCGGTACCCACCTGAAGCCGACATTGCGGCGATTCCGCCGACTGCAGCTGGGGAAAGCGTCGCACTCTCCGAGCGAAATCGTCTTGGACTGGGGGACGCTCCGGTTCAGAACCTTCGTCAGCTACTCGAGACCGACGTGGGCCTACGGATCTTTGCGCTGGACCTCCCTGCCAATGTTGCCGGACTGTTCGTGTCATCGGAGGTCTACGGCGCCTGTGTGGGGATCAGCGCAAACCATCCCGGCGAGCGACAACGATGGTCACTCGCCCACGAGTATGCACACTTCCTCGCCCAGCGCTCGCGTTCCGAGGTCACCGTGCTCCATGGATACGCCCGTGTTCCTGCGACGGAACGGTTCGCCGACTCGTTCGCCGAGAACTTTCTGCTTCCGGCCAGTGGGCTCAAGCGGCGATACCACGAAGTGCAGCAAGCAAGGCGCGACGGTGTTACGCCAGCCGATCTCCTGCACCTCGCAGACCTCTTTCAAGTGTCCTTGGAAGCGCTCGTTCGCCGCCTTGAGAACCTCGACCTGGTGAGGTCTCACACTTGGGATCGACTGGTGTCGGCTGGATTCCGTGTAGGTGAAGCACGACAGATGCTCGAGCTCGCTGCGCTCCCGCCGGACAGTCAACTTCTGCCGTTGCGATTTCGGTACCTGGCAGTCGAGGCCTACTTGGATGGCGCCATCTCTGAAGGCCAGTTTGCTCGGTTCATGCGCACCGACCGGACCGCAGCACGGCAGCTCGCGCGGCAACTCTCGCACCGCGTCGGACTTGATGAGAGCGGCGCCCTGTCGCAGGTCGAACTGGACGCGATCGATCTTCTGGACGGCTGATCGCAGGCAAGCCGGACATGACCGACCCATCACCCCTGCTGGACGCATGCGTAGCCCTCAACCTCATCGCGTCGGGTGTCGGTCTGCGGGCCCTCCAAACCTCGTCGGAACCATTCGACATGTCCTCCGAAGCCGCCGGTGAGACCCTGTGGCTCGATCCCGAGACGCCCGGGGGCGACCGCGAGCTGATCGATGTCGATGCACTCGTCAACGACGAGCAGCTCAGCTTGGTTGGCCTGACCGATGAGGAGTCGGCCGACTATGTCGAGTTCGCCGAGCGGGTCGACGATGGAGAGGCGGCCACCCTGGCGATCGCCAGAAATCGCAGCCGCGCCGTCGCTACCGACGATCGCAGCGCACGACGTCTGGCGAACACTCTTGATCCGCCGATCGCTCTGCTCGGAACAAGCGACATCATGAGGGCATGGGCCGAGAGGGCGGGGCCGACCCCCAACGAGCTCGCCGATGCCCTCGCCGCTATCGAACAACGTGCCCACTACGTCCCCCGACGTGACGATCCAAACTACGAATGGTGGGTCTCAGCGCGAGGTCGTCAGGGTGGCGAGAGCGAGGTACCGCCAGGGGACGCAAGCGTTTGACACTCGTTTGACACGGCGGACGCGACGAGGCCCCTCCCGGTGGGAGGGGCCTCTCAGAGCTTGGTGGCGGGGGGCGGATTTGAACCGCCGACCTTCGGGTTATGAGCCCGATTGCCTAGGTCCCATTGCATCCAATTCCGTACCAGATTGTGGCTCTGACCTGGGCCTTCTCGGATATGGGATTTCGGTTCGTACCTATTTATACCACGGGGTATCGGCCCGTGGAGTAGAAAAAAGGCTCTCCTGACGGGGATGTGGGTCACGCTGGGGCCTGAGCCGGGGGTTGGTGTG
>CAYTJS010000132.1:0-9971 GCA_964438115.1 uncultured Iamiaceae bacterium | reverse complement strand
CCACGAGGCCCGGGGCCTGGCCCCACCCGACGGTCTGCCCGTCAACGGCCTGGCCCGCCCCGAGGCCGGGCCGCCCGCGCCGACGCCCTCGGCCACGGTGGTCGTGGCGACGCGTGACCGACCGACCTCGCTGGCCCGCTGCCTGCGCACGGTGGTCGCCCTCGACCATCCCGCCTTCGACGTGGTCGTGGTCGACAACTCCCCCGGCGACGACCGCACCCGACGCGTCGTCGACACCCTGTGCGCCGGCCCCGTGGCCGTGCGTCTCGTCGTCGAGCCCCGGCCGGGACTGGCCCGGGCCCACAACGCCGCCCTCCCCCACGTCACCGGCGAGGTGGTCGCCTTCACCGACGACGACGTGGAGGTCGATCGGCGTTGGCTGCGCCACCTCACCGACGCCTTCGTCGACCCCGCCGTGGGCTGCACCACCGGGATGATCTTTCCTGCCGAGCTGGAGACCCCGGCCCAGCAGTGGCTGGAGGCCTACGCCGGTTTCGGCAAGGGATTCACCCGCCGGGTGCACGACCTGGGCGAGCACCGCCCCGACGATCCCCTGTTCCCGTTCACCGCCGGCCGCATGGGGTCGGGGGCGAACATGGCCTTCCGGCGCACCGTGCTCGACGAGCTGGGTGGCTTCGACGAGACGCTGGGGGTGGGCACGCCCGCCCGGGGCGGCGACGACCTGGCCGCCTTCTACGACGTGATCCGGGCCGGGCACCGGCTGGTCTACGAGCCCGCCGCACTCGTGCACCACCACCACCACGCCGACAGCGCCGCCGTGCGCCGGATGGCCTACGGCTACGGCGTCGGCCTCGGGGCCTACCTGACCCGCGCCGTGGCTCGCCGGCCGGCCACCATCGTCGAGCTGGCCACCCGCCTGCCCGACGGCATCCGCCACGGCCTGGCCACCACCCGCCCGCCCGACATCCAACCGGTGCCCGGGCTGGCCGGGGCCAGTTGGCGCCAGCGCCTGGGCGTGGCCGCCGGGCCCTGGTCCTACGCCCGCAGCCGTCGGGAGGCCACCCGCCCGTGAGCGACCGCCTGGCCATCCTCTGCCACCACGCCGTGGACCCCGACGTGGGCGGGCCCCTCGCCCCCTGGGCAGTGGACCCCGGCCGCTACGAGGAGCACCTGGACGCCGTGGCGGCGACCGGCATGACCGTGGCCGCCCTCGAGGACGTGGTCACCGCCACCTTCGACGAGGGCCGGGCCCTCTCCGGCCCCACCGTGGTCCTGACCGTCGATGACGGCTATGCCGACGTGGTCGAGCACCTGTGGCCCCGCCTGCAGGCCCGGGGCTGGCCCCTCACCCTCTACGTGACCACCGCGCCGGTCGGCGCCACGTACCGCGACCGACCGATGCTCGACCGGGGTCAGGTCGCCGAGCTGTCCGCCGAGGGGGTCGCCATCGGCGCCCATGGCCACCGCCACCTCGCCCTCGACGTGCTCACCCCCGCCGAGGCCGACGACGAGGTCCGGCGCAGCCGGGACCTGCTCGAGGACTGGACGGGCCGGGCCGTTCGTACCTTCGCCTACCCGCACGGCCACCACGACCGGGCCACCCGCGACCTGGTCGCCGCCGCCGGGTTCCACAGCGCCTGCGCCGTCAAGCAGGCCCTCAGCTCGCCCGGCGACGACCGCTTCGCCCTCGCCCGCCTCATGCCCTCGGCCCACACGTCCGGCGCCCACCTGGCCCGGCTCCTGACCTCACCGACCACCCCCGTGGCCCGGGGTCAGGGCGAACGCCTGCGCACGCGGGCCCACCGGCGGCTCCGACGGGCCCGGCACCGACGGGCCGGGGTGGCGGCGTGAGCGCCCCGACCCTGACCGCCACGGCGGGGACCACGGCCGTGGCCGAGGTCGTCAGCCCCGCGCCCCGCGACGAGTGGGCCGCCCTGGTCACGGCCGACCCGGCCTCGATGGTCGACCACTCCCCGGCGTGGATGGACGTCATCACGGCCACCTCGCCGTTCGAGGACGCCAGTCGGCTGTACCGCTTCGCGGACGGGCGCCGCATGGTCCTGCCCCTTGCCCGCCGGCGGGGGGCGCTGCTGTCCTTTCCCGACGGCTGGGGGATCGGGGGGCTGGTCGGGGACCCCCGGAACGCCGACGCGGTGACCGCCGTGCTGGCCGACCTGGCCGCCGCCCCCGCCCTGCTCACCCGGGTCCGGCCCGACCCGCTGGAGGGCGACCTCTGGGCCACCGCCGGTGCCGCCGTGGGTGCCACGGCCCGACCCCGCTGCGCCCACGTGATCGACCTCACCGTGGGCATCGACGGACTCTGGGACGGTCTGCACAGGTCGGCCCGGCGCAGCGTCACCAAGGCCCGCACGTCCGGCCTGGCGATCACCGACGAGGCCACCCCCGCCCATCTCGCGGCCTACTACCGCCTCTACCTGCTCTCGCTCGACCGATGGGCCGAGCGCAGCCGGGAGCCCCGGTGGCTGGCCCGACGGCGGGGGATCCGCCGCGACCCCCTCCGGAAGCTCGAGGTGATGGCCGACGTGTTGGGCGACCGGTTCCGGCTCTGGCTGGCCTGGCTCGACGGCGAGCCGGTTGCCGGCTCGATCGTGCTGCTGGGCAACGCCGGTCACGCCACCCGCGGCGCCATCGACCGAGAGCGGGCCGCCCCCACCCGAGCGTCGCACCTGCTCGAGTGGCTGGCCCTGGAGGAGGCCGTGGCCGAGGGCTCCACCGTCCAGCACCTCGGCGAGAGCGGGAACCGTGCCTCGCTGTCGATGTTCAAGGAGTCCTTCGGCGCCCGTCCCGTGGTCTACGCCGACCACACCCTCGAGCGGCTCCCGGTGACGGCGGCCGATCGCCACCTGCGGACGGGGGTGAAGCGGCTCGTCGGCTTCCGTGATGACCCGGCGTAGGCGCCGGTCGCTGCTGGTCGGCGCCGCCCTGTTGGCCCTGGTCGCCGGGACCGCCACCTGGCGCCTGGCCGCCGGCGGCGAACCCTCGGAGCTGGACACCACCGTGCTCGACGGCGAGCCGGCCGGACCGGGTCCCGACCGGGCGTTGGTCTTCTCGGAGGACTTCGACGAGCCCCTCGATCCGACGCTGTGGAACCGCTGCCACTGGTGGGAGCCGGTCGGCTGCACCATCACCTCCAACAACGAGGAGCAGCTCTACCTGCCGGGGAACGTCACCGTGGCCGACGAGGTGGGCACCCTCACCGCCCGGAAGGAGCCGGTCACCAACGACGACGGCACGCCCTTCGCCTACACGTCCGGGATGATCAGCACCGGCCCGCCGGCCAACGACGAGCCCGCCAACCTGGCCTTCACCTACGGCTACGTCGAGGCCCGGCTGCGGCTGCCCGCCGGCCAGGGCCTGTGGCCCGCCTTCTGGCTGTTGCCCGCCGACGAGGAGTCCCGGCCCGAGATCGACGTCGTCGAGACCCTGGGCCACACGCCCGACCGGGCCCGCTTCCATGTCCACCTCACTGCCGAGGACGGCACCGAGCTCGACCCCGGCCACGACTGGGTCGACGAGGGCCTGGCCGACGGGGACTGGCACACCTACGCCGTGGACTGGCGCCCGGGGTCGGTCACCTGGATCGTCGACGGCCGGGCCCGGTGGCGGATCGCGGGGCCGGCGGTGCCCGACGAGCCGCTGTACCTGGTCCTCAACCTGGCGGTCGGGGGGGACTGGCCCGGATCGCCCGACGCCTCGACCCCGATGCCCGCCGAGCTGGAGGCGGAGTGGATCCGGGTGTGGCAGGGCCCGGGCGAGTCGTGACCGTCGTCGCCGCCCCCGCCCGCGGCCGGCGCCTGCCGGCCCTCGACGCGCCGATCGTGCGGGCCGGCCTGGCCCTGGTGGCCAGTACCGGCATCACCTCGGCCCTCGGCCTCCTCTACTGGTCCCTGGCCACCCACCGGTACCCGCCGGCGGCCATCGGGGCCACCGCCGCCCTCCTGGCCGCCATGGACGTCATCGCCGCCGTGGCCAACCTCGGCCTGAAGACAGCCCTGATCCGCTTCGTCCCCACCATGGGCCGCCGGGCGGCCCGGGTCGTGGCCGGCGCCTACGCCCTGGCCGGGGCGCTGGCCCTCGTCGCCGCCCTGACCTTCGTCGTTGTCCACACCCGCTGGTTCCCCGAGCTGACGCTGCTCTCGTCGGGTCCGGGGGCGGCCTTCTTCGTCGTCTCGACGCTGCTGTGGGTGGTCTTCTTCCTCCAGGACTCGGTCCTGGTCGGCCTGCGCCGATCGGCGTGGGTGCCGGTCGAGAACGCCGCCTTCGCCGGGGCCAAGCTCGTCCTCCTCCTGGCCCTGGCGGCTCCCCTGCCCACCTGGGGGATGTACGTGTCGTGGTGCCTGCCCCTCGCCGCGGTGGTGGCCGGGGTCAACCTCGGTGCGTTCCGCCTCCTGCGCCGGGGAGACGGCCAGGCCGACGAGCGACGGTCGATGACCGACCTGGTGCGGTTCTCGGCCGGCGACTACCTGGCCTCCGCCCTCTGGCTGGGCACCATGCACGTGCTCCCCCTCCTGGTGCTGGCCATCGCCGGGGCGACCGCCAACGCCCGCTACGCCATCGCCTGGACCATCGCCTACAGCCTCTACCTGGTGGTCTCGGCGGTGGGCTCGGCCCTCGTCGCCGAGGGGGCCCACGATCCCGACGCCCTGATCGCCAACACCCGGCGGGCCGCGGGCCAGGCCGCCCTGATCGTGGTCCCCGGGGTGGCCGTGGTCGTGGTGATCGCCCCCTGGCTGTTGGGACTGCTGGGCCCGGGCTACGCCGGCCAGGGCACCACCCTGCTGCGCCTGGTCGCCCTGTCGGCCCTGCCTCACCTGGTCACCGGCCTCTACGTGAACCTGGCCCGGGCCCGCCGGGCGATCCGGCCGGTGATCCTGACCTACGCGGCCCTGGGCGCCGGCGTGGTCGGCCTCACCGCCCTCCTCGTCCCCGGCTGGGGCGTGACCGGGGCGGGGGCGGCCTGGCTCCTGACCCAGACGGCCCTGGCCACCGTGCTCGCCGTCACGGGCCTGCGCGACCTCTGGATCGACCGGGTGCCGACCCCGCTCCTGCGGGCCCTGGGCCGCCCCCTCCACGCCTGGACGGATCGGCGGGGGCGGCAGCGGGCGGCCACCGTCCTGCCCGACGTGCTCGCCGCCGCCGGGCTGGGCGGTGCGAGGTGGCACCTGCTCCAGGTCACCGACGACCAGGTCGTGGCCCGGGTCGAGCCACCGAGGGGACCGGTCGTGGTGAAGGTGGCGGGGACCGGACGGGCCCTCGAAGCCCGCGGGCGGGAGGCCGATGCCCTGACCGTGCTGGCCGAGGCCCCCGAGGCGTTCGGGATGGCCGTCGCGACGCCACACCTGCTGGCTGAGGGCACCGACGACGACGGGCTCTGGACCGTGGAGACGGCCCTCGACGGCCCGACCGGACGCCAGGCGCTGACCCGGGGCTTGCTGCCCGACGCCCTCGTACGGGCCGGCGCCGCCGCCCTGGGCGAGCTCCACCGGGCCACCGCCCGCCAGGCCGTGGTGGGCGAGGCCCTCCTGGCCGCCTGGGTCGACGAACCGGCCGCCGCGGTGGCTGGGGCCTGCCCGGCCGCCGCCGCCGACCTGACCCGACTGGCCCGCGATCTGCGGACGGCCCTGGCCGATCAGCCCGTCACCATCACCTGGACCCACGGCGACCCGGCCCCGGCGAACCTCGTACTCGACGGCGAGGGCCGGGTCCACGGCATCGTCGACTGGGAGGGGGCCCGGGCCGACCGCCCCCCCGAGCTCGACCTGGTGGGGCTGGTGCTGGGTGTCCGGACCGACGCCGCGACCCGCGAAGTGGGCGAGGTGGCCGTCGACCTCCTGGACCGCCCCTGGACCGAGGAGGAGGTGGGGGTCCTCGCCGCCGGCCCCAACCCGCACCTGCCCCGAGCGGCCCTGGTCGTGCTGGCCTGGCTGCACCACGTCGCCGGCTGCCTGGCCAAGTCCGACGCCTACGCCCACCACCGGACCTGGCTGGCCCGCAACGTGGCCGGCCCCGCCGCCCGCCTCGATCTCGACCGCCCCCCGCCGGCGTCGATCTCGGTCGCCCCGGTCGTCGCCCCGGCGCCCGCCGTCCGCACGCCGGAGGAGCCGAGCGCCGCCGACCCGGCGACGGAGCCGCCAGCGCCCCAGGTCGGGTGGCGCTGGGCCTGGGCGGCCCTGCCCGTCGCGGCCGCCGTCGCCTGGTTCCTCGCCCTCGCCCCGATCGACCTGCGGGCCATGACCGACACCGGCCTGGTGTCGGTCATGCCCCCGGTGGCGGTCCTGGCCGTGCTCGTCCTGCTGGCCGGCCTGGCCGTGGTGGTGACCCAGCGGCCCCCGCCCGGCGGGGTGCTGACCGCCCACGTCGCCGCCCTGGTGGCCGTCGCCTTCGCCACCCCGCCCGTCCTCTACGGCACGTTGCGCTACTCCTGGGCCTGGAAGCACGTGGGCGTCGTCGACTTCCTCGACCGCACCGGACGGGTGGACCCCGGGATCGGTGAGCTGTCGATCTACCACAACTGGCCCGGGTTCTTCGCCGGGGCCCGGCTGCTCCACGAGCTCACCGGGATCGATCCGGTGACCCTGGCCCGGTGGGCGCCGGTCGTCTTCCTCGGCGCCACCACGGCCGCCGTGGCCCTGCTCGCCGCCTCGTTCACCACCGACCGTCGGGTGGTGGGCCTGACCGCCGCCCTCTTCGTGCTCGGGAACTGGGTCGGCCAGGAGTACTTCTCGCCCCAGGCCCTGGCCTACGTTGCCTACGTCGTCGCTGTCGCCCTGACCGTCCGCCTGGCCGACGCCGGCCGCCGGGCGGCGGCGACCCTCGTCGCCGTCGCCGTCCTGGCCACCGCCATCGCCGTCAGCCACCAGCTCACCCCGGCCATGCTCGTGGTGGCCCTGGTCCTGCTGGCCCTCGTCCACCATCGGGCGGGGTGGCCCCTCGCCGTGGTCGCCGCCGTCACCACCGTGGCCTGGGCCCTGTGGGGGGCGGCCACCTACGTGGGGCCGAACCTGGTCGACGCCGTCGACGGCCTCGGCCGGCCGGTGGCCAACACCCAGGGGAACCTGGCCGACGCCTCGGCCCTGTCGTCGGGCCAGGCCCTGGTGACCGCCGCCGGCCGGGGCGCCGTGGTGCTCCTCGGCCTGCTCGCCGCCGTCGGCGTGGTCCGTCGCTGGCGGGCCGGCGACCGCCGACGGGCGCCGCTCGTCCTCCTCGTTGCGCCGGGGGTGCTCCTCCTGGCCAACTCCTTCGGCGGCGAGATCCTCTTCCGCGTCGTGCTGTTCGCCCTGCCGATGCTGGCCTACTTCGCCGCCCACGCCCTGCTCGACGTGCCCGGCCTGCGGCGGCCGGGGGTGGCGGCCGTCGCCCCGCTCCTCACCCTCGTCCTCCTGGCCGCCGGCTTCGGCCTGGCCCACTTCGGCAAGGACGGCCACTACCGGTTCACCCCCGAGGAGGTGGCGGCGTCCACCTGGCTGGCCGAGACCGCCCCGCCCGGCACGCTCCTGGTGGAGGGGTCGCGCAACTATCCCACCCAGTTCCGCAACTACGAGCGCTTCCGCTACGTGCCCCTCGACCGCGAGGACCCGGCGGTCCGGCGCGAGATCGCCGCCGCACCGGTGGCGATCATGGCCCGGTGGCTGTCGGACCCCGACGACGCCGCCGGCTACGTGCTCCTCACCCGCAGCCAGCAGCGCGAGGCCGAGGCGTTGGGGCTGCGACCCGCCCGTTTCCTCCCCCGCCTGGAGGCCGCCCTGCGGGCCTCGCCGCGGTTCATCGTCGCCTACGAGAACCGGGACGCCGTGATCTTCACGTTGGCCTCTCGGACCCGGGACCGATGAGCGGCCTCCTCACCGACCGCCAGGACCGGTTCGTGCTCCTGGTCACCGTCGTCGCCCTGGTCGCCCTCGTCCCCGGGGTCCCCGGCCCCCTGCGGGCCGCCGTCCTACTGGGCTGGGCCCTGGTCGTGCCCGGGCTGGCGTGGGTGCGGGCGCTGCCGCTCGAGGGTCCCGTCGAGCAGGGCGCCGTCGCCGTCACGCTGAGCCTGGTCGCCCTGGTCCTCGTCGGGACCGCCCTGGTCCACACCGGGATCGGGTCGGTGCTGCCCGGCGCCGTCGCCCTGGCCGCCGTCACCGCCGCCGGCGTCGTGGTCAACCGCCGGGTGGTCCCGTGATCACCGTCGGCCTCGCCGTGACCCTCTTGGTCGCCCGGGCCGTGGTGCGCTCCCAGGACGACGACCACCCGGCCGCCGAGGCCCTGGGCCGGGTGCTGGTCCCCGTCGCCGTCGGCGCCGTCCTGGTACTCGCCGTCCGCTTCGCCCAGGTGGTGACCTGATGCGACGCCGTGTGGACCGTCGTCACGCCCTGCTCCTGGGCCTGCTCCTCACCGTGTGGGCCGTGGGCAACGACCTGGCCCTGGCCCGGGACGGCGGGACCGATCGTCCGGACGCCCCGACCGCCGAGGTCAGGCCCGCCCCAGCGCCAGCACGAGGCGGTCCGACCCCTGACGCAGCTCCACCCGGCGGCCGACCCGGCGGGTGACCTCGTAGCCCTCGTCGAGGGCCTCGGCCAGGATGCCGGCCACGGCGGCGTCGGCCTGGTCGGGGGTGAGCTCGACGAGCACCGCCCGGTCGCCGGTCACGGGACCGAGCACCCGGGCGGCCCCGCCGGCCCGGTCGGCCCAGGAACCCCGGCCCACCGGGCTCAGCCCGGCCCGCCCGAGGCCGCGGTCGACACAGCGGTCGACCACCTCGGGGTCGAGGCCCCGGTGCCGGAGGCGGACCTCCACGGCGTCGGGGGCAACGGGATCAGCGGCCCGCCGGGCCCGGTGCCAGTGCCAGGCGACGGCCGCCACGGCCACGGCCATCGCCACGTTGCCCACCACCAGGACGGGTCCCACCCCCACCCATCGGCGGGGGGGTCGGCGCGGTCAAGCGCGGGGCAGCGCCTCGGCGATCTGCACGGCGTTCAGGGCGGCGCCCTTGCGCAGGTTGTCGCCGGTGAGGAACAGGGCCAGCCCGTTCTCCACGGTGGGGTCGACCCGGACCCGGCCCACCTGGGTGGGGTCGGTGCCGGCGGCGGCCAGCGGGTTGGGCAGGTCGCTCAGGACCACGCCGGGGGCCTCGGCCAGCAGCTCGGTCGCCCGTTCGGCGCTGAGCGGGCGGTCGAACTGGGCGGTGATCGACAGCGAATGGCCGGTGAACACCGGGACCCGGACACAGGTGGCGAACACGGCGAGGTCGGTGATGCCCAGGATCTTCCGGCTCTCGTCCCGCAGCTTGCGCTCCTCGACCGTCTCGCCCGAGCCGTCGTCGACGTAGTCGCCCGCCTGGGGCAGGACGTTGAAGGCGATGGTGGCGGGGAAGACCTGGGCGGGCGGGAAGTCGACGGCCTGGCCGTCGGCGATGAGCTCGGAGCAGCGGTCGGCGCCCTTGCGCACCTGCTCCTCCAGCTCGGCGGTGCCGGCCAGGCCGGCGCCCCCGGCCGCCTGGTAGGTGCTGATCGACAGGCGGCGCAGGCCCGCCTCGGCGTGGAGGACGGCCAGCGGGGCCATGGCCACCATCGTCGTGCAGTTGGGGTTGGCCACGATGCCCTTGGGGATGGCGGTCAGCTCGTGGGCGTTGACCTCGGGGACCACCAGCGGGACGTCGGGGTCCATGCGCCAGGCCGAGGAGTTGTCGACGACCACGGCGCCGGCCGCGGCGACCACCGGGGCCAGGGCCCGGCTGGCGGTGGCGCCGGCGGAGAAGAGGGCGAGGTCGAGGCCCGACCAGTCGGCGGTGGCGGCGTCCTCGATGGCCACCTCGGTGCCCCGCCAGTCGAAGGTGCGGCCGACGGACCGGGAGGAGGCGAACAGCCGCAGCCGGTCGACGGGGAAGTCCCGCTCGGCGAGCACCGCCCGCATGACCTGACCGACCTGACCCGTGGCACCCACGATCCCGACCTGCATGTCCTCAAGGGTAGGGCCGCGCCCTGGGATGAGGAACGGAGTTCCGAGCCGGC
>CAYTJS010000131.1:6885-9972 GCA_964438115.1 uncultured Iamiaceae bacterium | reverse complement strand
GCCGGTCCCGACGTCTCCCCCGCCGCCACCGCCGCCTACCTGTCGGTCCAGCAGGTCCTGTCGGCCATCGACCGCCTCGAGGTCCGGGGCCGCGACAGCGCCGGGGTCCACCTGCTGGTGCGGGGCCACGGCCTCGACCTCTCCGCCCCCGACGTGGCCGTCCTGCTGGCCGGGCGGGACGACGACCCCCGCTTCACCTCCGGCGCCGTGCGGGTGACCGACGAGGGGCACCTCGCCTTCGTCTACAAGGCGGCGGCCGAGATCGGCGAGCTGGGGGACAACACCGCCGCCCTGCGGGCGGCCATCACCGACGACGCCCTCCTGCGCCTGGCCCTCGGGGCCGACACGGCCGAGGCCGTGGTCCTGGGCCACACCCGGTGGGCCAGCGTGGGGATCATCTCCGAGCCCAACGCCCATCCCGTCTGCGCCGAGGAACTCGACGGGGTGGCCCGGCCCTACGTCGCCGCTGCCCTGAACGGCGACGTGGACAACCACGCCGACCTGCGGGTGGCCGAGGGCATGGTGGTCGCCTCCGAGATCACCACCGACGCCAAGGTCATCCCCGCCCTCACCGCCCGTCGGCTGGCCGAGGGCCACGACCTCGACGAGGCGTTCCGGCGCACCGTGGCCCGCTTCGAGGGCTCGGTGGCCATCGCCGCCACCAACGCCGTCGCCCCCGACCAGCTGCACCTGGCCCTGCGGGGCAGCGGCCAGGCCCTCTACGTCGGCCTGGCCGAGGACGCCTACCTGGTGGCCTCCGAGCCCTACGGCCTGGTCGAGGAGACGACCACGTACCTACGCCTCGACGGCGAGACCCCGGCCAACCCCGAGAACCCGACGGCCAGCCGGGGCCAGGTGGTCGTCCTCGACGGCGCCCGGGCCGGCACCGTCGACGGGCTGCGGCGGCTGGCCTACGACGGCACCGAGCTGCCCGTCACCGGGGCCGACCTCGAGACGGCCGAGATCACCACCCGTGACATCGACCGGGGCGCCTACCCCCACTTCCTCCTGAAGGAGATGACCGAGTCCCCTGCCTCCTTCCGCAAGACCCTGCGAGGTCGCCTGGTCGAGCGGGACGGCCGGCCGGCGGTGGTGCTCGGACCCGACGTGCTGTCCGACGACCTCCGGGCCCGCCTGCGGGCCGGGGCCGTGCGCCGGGTCATCGTGACCGGCCAGGGCACCGCCGCGGTGGCCGGCCAGAGCCTGGCCGCCACCCTCGACACCCTGACCGCCGAGCACCCCGTCCAGGTCGAGTCCGAGGTCGCCACCGAGCTGTCCGGGTTCGGTCTGGCCGAGGACATGGCCGACACGCTGGTGGTGGCCATCTCCCAGTCCGGCACCACCACCGACACCAACCGGACCGTCGACCTGGTGCGGGCCCGGGGCGGCGCGGTGATCGCCATCGTCAACCGGCGGGGCAGCGACCTCACCGACAAGGCCGACGGCGTCCTCTACACCTCAGACGGCCGCGACGTGGAGATGAGCGTGGCCTCGACCAAGGCGTTCTACGCCCAGGTCGCCGCCGGCGTCCTGCTGGCGGTGGCCCTGGCCGAGGAGCTGGGCATCGACGACCCGGACGGCACCCGGGAGGGCATGCTGACGGCCCTGCGGGCCCTGCCCGACGCCATGACGGCCGTGCTGGCCGACCGGGACCACATCGGCCGGGTGGCCCGTGAGCTGGCCCCGTCGCGGCGCTACTGGGCGATGGTGGGCAACGGCCCCAACCGCATCGCCGCCGCCGAGCTGCGGATCAAGCTCTCCGAGCTCTGCTACAAGTCGATCGCCTGCGACGTCACCGAGGACAAGAAGCACATCGACCTGTCCTCGGAGCCGCTGATCGTGGTGTGCGCCGCCGGCCTGTCGGGCTCGACCGCCGACGACGTCGCCAAGGAGGTCGCCATCTACCGGGCCCACAAGGCGGCCCCCGTGGTGATCGCCACCGAGGGCGAGGGTCGCTTCGGCTCGGCCCTGCACGTGCTGGCCGTGCCGCCCACCGACCCCCGGCTGGCCTTCGTGCTCTCGGCCCTGGCCGGCCACCTGTTCGGCTACGAGGCCGCCCTGGCCATCGACGAGGGGGCCCGCCCGCTGCGGGAGGCCCGGGCCGCCATCGAGGCCAGCGTGGGCGAGCACCTCGACGGGGCCGACGCCGAGGACCTGCTGGCCGACCTGCAGGACGACTTCGCCCCCGCCGCCACCCGGTACTTCGACACCCTCCGGGCCGGGGGCTACGACGGCCACCTCGAGGCCAGCACGGCGGTGCGCCTGGGCTCGCTCTTCCGCTACGCCCTGGGTTGGGCCGGCCTCGACGGCTACCAGGCCGAGACCGGCAAGGTGGGCACCCCGGCGGTGGTGGTCGAGGACCTCACCGCCGCCCTGACCCGGGCCATCGAGGAGCTGACCCGCCCCGTCGACGCCATCAAGCACCAGGCCAAGACGGTCACGGTGGGCATCTCGCGCACGGACGAGACGCTGCTGCAGGTCCCGCTCGTCCGCGAGGTGATGGGCGCCGGAGCGCCCCGCGACGGCCTCACCTACCAGGCCCTGCGCACGCTGGCCGACCTCGACCCGGCCGTCGCCGAGGTCACCGGGTGGACCCGTTACCGCATCGAGGGCCGGCCCGAGGCGGGTGACGCCACCATCGTCGCCCTCGACCGGGGCGGCGTGGCCGCGGGCATCCCCACCCGCACCGACGCCGACCAGCGCCTCCGGGGCACCAAGAACCGGGTGGCCGTGGAGCGCCAGGTGCTGGTGGCCACCGGCCGCCGCGACGACCGGCCCATCGTGCTGGTGCCCGAGACCAAGGACGGCCGCACCACCGGCCTCACCCTCCTGCACGTGCGCTTCGCCGACCGCCTGTCCGCGGGCACGGCCCGGGGGGTCCTCCAGGGCTACCGCGACCGCTTCGCCCTCCTGCGGGACGCCGTGACCGAGACCGAGCCCACCTTCCGCGAGGACCTGCTGGCCGAGATCCCGGTCGCCGACCTCCTCGTCGCCTCCATCACCTCCCTCGCCGACCGCTTCCGCGACGAGTGATCGTGGAGGTGGGGGCCTGCGTGGGAACGCCCCGAGCGGAGCGGGCGGCTGGTG
>CAYTJS010000131.1:3903-6785 GCA_964438115.1 uncultured Iamiaceae bacterium | reverse complement strand
CTGCGGTGACGGTGGAGGTGGGGGCCTGCGTGGGAACGCCCCGAGCGGAGCGGGCGGCTGGTGCTGCGGTGACGGTGGAGGTGGGGGCCTGCGTGGGAACGCCCCGAGCGGAGCGGGCATGAAAGGCGTGGGGACCGATCTGGTGGAGCTGGAGCGGTTCCGGGAGGCGATCACCCGGACGCCGGGGCTGGTGGACCGGTGTTTCACCGAGGACGAGCGGGCCTACGCCGAGCGGCGCCGGGACCCCGTCGAGCGCTACGCCGCCCGCTTCGCCGCCAAGGAGGCAGTGATGAAGGCGCTGGGCGTGGGGCTGGGCGCCTGCGAACTGACCGAGATCGAGGTGGTCCGCCTCGAGTCGGGGGCGCCGGAGGTCCACCTGCACGGACGGGCCGCCGACCTCGCCGCCGAGCGGGGGGTCAGTGGCTGGCTCCTCAGCCTGACCCACACCGACACCGCCGCCCACGCCATCGCCATCGCCCTGTAAGGGTCGATCCGGCGAATCGGCGGGCCGGTCGGGGCCGGTCCGGCGACACTCGGGCATGGCCCCGGTGGTGCGCCCGGCGACGACCGACGACCTCGACGAGCTGCTCGAGCTGCGACGCGAGGTGGCGGGGGAGGGGCGCTGGATCGGCGCCGAGCTGCCCCCCGACGAGGACGGTGACCACGCCCGGCACGAGGCCGGGTGGCGGCCGGGACCCTGTTCGTCGCCGATGACGACGGGCGCATCGTCGGCATGATCGGCCTGCACCCTCTGCCCTACGGCGTGGTCGACCTGGGGACGATGGTGCGCGACGGGCACCGGGGGCGAGGGGTCGGCTCGGCCCTCCTGGCCCGGGGGATCGACTGGGCCCGGACCCACGGCGCCCACATGATGAGGCTGCAGCACTGGCCGCACAACGCCGCGGCCCGGGCCCTCTACGAGCGCCACGGCTTCGAGCAGGAGGGCCTGTTGCGGCGGCACCACCCCCGCCGCAACGGCGAGCGTCGGGATGCCGTGGTGATGGGGCTCCTTCTCGAGTGAGCGTGCCAACATGACCGGGTCCGGCCACCGGGGCGGGGCGGAGAGGACCGCATGAAGCGCTGGATGCCGCTGGTGGCGTTGGCCGTCGCCCAGTTCGTCATGGTGCTGGACCAGTCGGTGATGAACGTCTCCATCACCCAGTTGGTGGACGACTTCGACACCTCGGTGCCCACCATCCAGGCGGTCATCACCCTCTACTCGCTGACCATGGCCATGCTCATGCTCACGGGCGGGAAGGTGGCCGACATCATCGGCCGTCGCCGGGCCTTCGTGGTGGGCCTGTGCATCTACGCAGTGGGCTCCCTGCTGACGGCGCTGGCTCCCACGGTGCTGGTGCTGGCCATCGGCTGGTCGATCCTCGAGGGCATCGGCGCCGCGCTGGTGCTGCCGGCCATGGCCGCCCTCATCGCCGGCAACTTCCAGGGTGCGGCCCGCAAGGGGGCCTACGCCGTCATCGGCGGGGTGGCCGGGGCCGGCATCGCCGTGGGGCCGATCGTCGGGGGGTGGGCCACCACCGAGCTGAGCTGGCGGGTGGTGTTCGCCGGCGAGGTCGTCCTCGTGCTCTTCATCCTGTTGACCACCCGCTACGTGGCCGACGCCCCCGTCGACGGGGAGCGACCACACCTCGACGGCGTGGGGGCCGTGTTGGCTGCCTTCGGCCTCGGCCTCTTCGTGTTCGGGGTGCTGCAGTCGAGCACCTGGGGCTGGGTCAAGCCCAAGGACGCCCCCGTCGAGCCCTTCGGGTTCGCCCCGACGCTCTTCGTCGTCCTGGCCGGCCTGGGCCTGCTGTGGGCCTTCGTCGGCTGGCAGCGCCGCCGCGAGGCCGGCGGCCGCGACCCGCTGGTCCACCTCGACCTGCTGAAGGTGCCGGTGCTGCGGTCGGGTCTGATCGGCCTGCTCTCCCAGAACCTGGTGCTGATGGGCCTCTTCTTCAGCATCCCCCTCTACCTGCAGTTGGTGCTCGGCCTCGACGCCCTCGACACCGGGATCAAGATGCTGCCCACGTCGGTGGCCATGTTCCTCACCTCGGCCATCGGGGCGCGGCTGTCGAGCCGTTTCCCGGTGCGGGGCATCGTGCGGGCGGGCCTGGTCACCACCGCCGGCGCCGGCCTGATCCTGGCCGCCAACGTCCAGCCCCAGCTCGACGACGCCCGCTTCGCCCTGGCCATGGCCCTGCTCGGTGTGGGCATGGGCCTGCTCGCCTCCCAGCTGGGCAACGTGGTGCAGTCCTCGGTGGACGAGTCGGGCCGGGGCGAGGCCGGCGGCCTGCAGTACACGGGCCAGCAGCTCGGCTCGTCGCTGGGCGTGGCCTTCATCGGCTCCCTGGTGCTGATCGCCCTGAGCGGGGTGTTCGTGAGCAACGTGGCCGACGACCCCCGCATCAGCGACGAGGTCGAGGCCCAGGTCGGGGTGGCGGCGGCCGACGGGGTCGACTTCGTCGCGGCCGACGGCCTCGAGACGGCGGCCGAGCAGGCCGGGCTGGCCCCCGACCAGGCCACCGCCGTGGTCGACAGCTACGAGGACGCCCAGCTCCAGGCCCTCAAGGCCGGCCTCCTGGCCGCGGTGGTGCTGGCCCTCCTGTCGCTGCCCTTCACCACGGCCCTGCCCTCGTCGGTCGCCCCTCGGGCCCCCGACGACGACCCCGACCTCGTCCCCGCGGGAGCGGTGCCGGAGGCGACGTAGCCGTTCGACCGCACGGGCGGGGCAGGATGGGGGCGTGCGACCCATCGTGACGCCCGAGGAGATGGCGGCGGTCGACGCCGCCGCCCCCGAGCCGGTGGCGATCCTCATCGGTCGGGCGGGGGCGGCCGTGGCCCGGGCCGCGGTCGACCTGCTCGGGGGTACCTACGGCCGGCGGGTG
>CAYTJS010000131.1:0-3893 GCA_964438115.1 uncultured Iamiaceae bacterium | reverse complement strand
GAGGGCAAGGGCAACAACGGCAACGACGGTCGCGACGCGGCCCGTCGCCTCCGGGCCCGAGGCGTGCGGGTCGTCGAGGTGCCGGCCACCGACCTCCCCGACCACCTGCCGGCCGCCGACCTGGTGATCGACGCCGCCTACGGCACCGGGTTCCGGGGGGCGTGGGCGGCCCCGGCGACCGGGGCACCGGTCCTGGCCGTCGACATCCCGTCGGGGGTGGACGGGCTGACCGGCGCCGTGGCGGGCACGTCGCTGGCCGCCGTCCGCACGGTCACCTTTGCCGCCCTGAAGCCCGGTCTGGTCCTGGCGCCCGGCGCCGCCTTCGCCGGCGAGGTGGTGGTGGCCGACATCGGCCTCGACGTCAGCGGGGCCCGCGCCCACCTGGTCGAGGCGGCCGACCTCCGCGCCTGGTTGCCGCAGCGGGCGGTGACGGCCCACAAGTGGCAGGCCGCCGTGCGGCTGGTTGCCGGCTCGCCGGGCATGACCGGGGCGGCCCATCTGGCGGCGCGGGCGGCCCTGCGAGCGGGTGCCGGCTATGTGGCCGGCTCCACCCCCGGGGTCGACGACGACCCGCGGCGTCCCACCGAGGTGGTGGGGCGACCGCTACCGGTCGAGGACTGGGCCGGGGCCGTGCTCGCCGACGTGGACCGGTTCGGCGCCCTGGCCGTGGGTCCGGGTCTGGGCCTGGCCGAGGCGACGGTGGCCTCGGTACGGGACCTGGTGGCCGGGGCCCCGGTGCCGGTGGTGGTGGACGGTGACGGGCTGACGGCCCTGGGGGCCGACGCCGCGCCGGTGCTCGGCGCCCGGACGGCGCCCACCGTGCTCACCCCCCACGACGGCGAGTACGAGCGCCTGGCCGGGCACCGGCCGGGTCCCGACCGCCTGGCCGCCGCCCGCGACCTGGCCGTGGCGACGGGCGCCGTCGTCGCCCTCAAGGGCCCGGCGACGGTCGTGGCCGCCCCCGACGGCGCCGTCCTGGTGGCCACGGCCGGGGACGCCCGGCTGGCCACGGCGGGCACCGGCGACGTGCTGACCGGCATCGTGGCCGCCCTGCTGGCGGGGGGGCTCGATGCCCTCCGGGCGGCGGCGGCCGCCGCCTTCTGGCACGGCCGGGCCGGAGCCGTAGGCTGGTCCCACGGCCTGATCGCCGGCGACCTGCCCGATCGGCTCCCGATCGTCCTCGACCAGCTCCAGGAGTGACCATGTCCCGCGACGTGCCCGCCCGCGAGGTGATGACCACCGACGTCGTCACCTTCGCCCCCGACGAGCCCATCGGCGACGCCATGCAGCGCCTCGTCGACCGGGGGGTCGACGCCGGCCCGGTCGTCGACGGCGAGGGTGCCGTGGTGGGGATGCTCTCCACCGGCGACCTGATCGTGCAGGAGTCCCAGCTCCACTACCCGACGGTGCTCAACATCTTCGGCGGCCTGATCGAGCTGCCGGGCAGCCGCAAGAAGTTCGAGCACGAGCTGAACCAGGCGGTGGCTGTCGACGTGGCCGACGCCATGAGCCCCGACCCGGTGACCTGCGGCCCCGACGACACCATCGAGGTGGTCGCCACCCTGATGCACGAGAACGACGTGTCGCGGGTGCCCGTGGTCGAGGACGGTCGCCTGGTCGGCATCGTCGCCCGGGGCGACATCCTGCGGGGCCTCGTCAGCGGGTCCTCCGAGGGCTGATCGGCCCGTGCGGCCGACCTGGGTGGAGGTCGACCACTCGGCCATCGCCCACAACGTGGCCGCCCTCGCCGCGGTGGCGGCGCCCGCCGCGGTGTGTGCCGTGGTCAAGGCCGACGGCTACGGGCACGGGGCGGTCCCGGTGGCCCGCACGGCGCTGGCCGCCGGTGCCGAGTGGCTGGCGGTGGCCCTGGTCGAGGAGGCCACCGAGCTGCGGGCGGCCGGCATCGACGCCCCCGTCCTGGTCCTGTCCGAGGCCCGTCCGGAGGACCTGGCCACCTGTGCCGACCTCGGCCTGCGGGTGACCGTCTACACCCCCGCCGGGGTGGCCGCCGCCGCGGCCGTCGGTCGGCCGCTTCGGGTCCATCTCAAGGTCGACACCGGCATGCACCGGGTGGGCGCCGCTCCCGGCGACGCCCTCGGCCTGGCGCGAGCGGTGGCCGCCGCCCCGACCCTCGAGCTGGAGGCGGTCTGGACCCACTGCGCCGTGGCCGACGAGCCCGAGCGCTCCTTCACCGCCGAGCAGCTGGCCCGTTTCGACGCCGTGCTGGCCGAGTTGGCCGCCGCCGGCATCGACGTGCCGATGACCCACGCCGCCAACTCGGCCGGGGCCATCGCCCACCCGGCCGCCCGGCGGGACCTCGTGCGGCTGGGCATCGCCACCTACGGCATCGACCCGTCCCCGGCCCTGGCCGGGGCCGTCGACCTGCGGCCCGCCCTGCGTCTTCGGTCGGCGGTGACCTTCGTGAAGCCGGTGGCAGCGGGGGACGGGGTCTCCTACGGCCTGCACCACACCTTCCCCCGGGACACGACGGTGGCGACCGTGCCCATCGGGTACGCCGACGGCGTCCGGCGGCGGCTGGGCCTCCTCCACCAGGAGGTCCTGATCGGGGGGCGGCGGCACCCGATCGTGGGCGTGGTGACCATGGACCAGCTCATGGTCGACTGCGGCGACGCCCCGGTGGCGGCGGGCGACGAGGTGGTGCTGATCGGTCGCCAGGGCGCCGAGGAGGTCACCGCGGCGGAGTGGGCCACCCGCCTCGACACCATCCCCTACGAGATCACCTGCGCCCTCGGCCCCCGCCTCCCCCGTCACCACCTCCCCGCCTGACCCCACCTCGTTCTGGACGCGCGTATGTGTTCCTGAGAACAGAGGGGCGCGTCCAGAACGATCAGGTCGGGGAGCCGTACCAGGGTGGGGGCCAGGGGCAGCCGGGGGAGTGGAGTACGACCCGGTCACCGCGCCGGGCGTGGCGGCGGGCGTCGTCGACCAGGGAGCGCACGGCGCCGGGGTGACGCCACAGATCGTCCTCCCAGACCACGGCCAGGGTGAACCCGGCGTCGTTGAGGGCGCGGTACCGACGCTCGTCGTGGGCCCGGTCGCTCGGGGCGGCGTGGTGAAGGAGACTGTTCACCTCGACGGCCAGCGGCAGGACCCGTTCAGCGAAGTCACAGCGCCCGATCGGCGTGCTCCCGCCGAGGAGCACCTGTCGCCGGAAGTGACGGGCCATCGGGCCCAGCACGGTCTCGAACTGCTGCTCGTTGCGGCTCTCGGTGGGACTCGACCCTGGCGGGCGCTCCTCGGCGAGGGTCCGCATCAGGACCGTCCCGGCCCGGCCGCGCTCGTGGAGCTCGTCCACGGAGGCCCGGAGCGCCTCCCAGGTGAGCAGCCCCATCCCGTTCGCCCGGTCCAGTAGGGCGCCGATGCGGGCGTACCCCAGGTCGACCCGCCGGGGGTCGGCGAAACCCGCGGCCTCGACCCAGATGGCTCGCAGGGCCGACTCGGTCGGTACGCCCGGCAGACCACGACGTCATCGGGTCGGAGGAGGCGGAGCTGGTGGAGGTGGCCCAGGGTGGTGCGGGCCCCGGAGAGGCCTCGGGCCCGGGCCACGGCCACCCGGCTCAGGTGGTACCCCGGCAGACCCAGCCACGCCAGTGCCGACGGGCCGTGCAGCACTCCGCCGGGGCTGGCATCGAGCACGGCGGCGAGGACGCGTTGGGCATCGCTGGTGGGGGCGTTCGCCGCCCGTAGCACCCGGCGGCCGGCGGGCTCCCAGCGGCCGGAGCGCACCGCCCGCCACCAGTGCGTCGAGGTGCAGCCGATGGCCGGGAGGTGGAACTTGGCGATCAGTCCCTCGTGGCCGTGGGCCACCTCGGCGAAGTCCTCTTCCCAGGGCATCGCCCCACTCTTCTCGCCGCCTGTGACACCTACCCGGG